>JAMOMM010000423.1 GCA_027067085.1 Hyphomicrobiales bacterium | reverse complement strand
TATTTCTAGCCAGCGTGAAGGTAATTGGGTTGCTAATAAAAAAGTCTTGGCATTTGTTTCTAGGCATAAAAACTTTAGGGTGTCTGCGCAATATTTGCCAAAGCGTTGTCGTACCACCCTTTTGAGTACCGCCAATAATGAACTGTACTTTTGGTTGCCAAATGGGCTGAAAGTTCGATGGCTCAGACATTGTTTTAAAGTTCGCAATTCGCCTGTAAAGCACCAAGTTGATACCCTGTCATCGGGTCACTAGATGCCAGATCAATAAGCGTTTTACGGGCAATTTTGCAATCAGCTTCCATTTGTACCAACAACTCATCGAGGCCGTTAAACTTTTTATCGGGTCGAATGAACTTAACGAAATCAACGGCAATTTCTTGTCCGTAAATGTCGCGATCAAAATCAAAAATAAATACTTCTAAAAACATGCGCTCGGTTTCAAATGTTGGGCGATAACCAATGTAACCTGCTGCTGGATAACATTTTTTCTGGCCACCTTCTTCCAACCGAACACGCACGGCATAAATGCCCTCATGGGGTTCACAGCCGGGATCAAGCGCAATATTTGCTGTTGGATAACCAATGGTGCGCCCGCGTTGATCGCCCTGAACGACAGTGCCTAAAACGCTCCACCAGTGGCCCAGTTGATGTGCCGCTTTTTCAACGTGGCCTCGGCGCAGCGCAGTGCGAACGGCACTGGAAGAATAGGGGGCAATACCATCGGTATCGGTAACTTGTTCAACAATACTAACCCCAAAACCAAGTTTTTCGCCAAGTTTGCGCATGGTATCAGGTGAGCCTTTGCGCCCCTTGCCAAAATGGAAGTCATAACCTGTGACCACATGGGACACGCCTAACCGTTCAACCAAAATTTGCTCTACAAACGCCTCAGCCTCTAAACTGGCTAATTCTAAATTAAACGGCGTAACATCTAAAAACTGCACCCCAAGGCCTTTTAATAATTGTGCCTTGCCTTGTGGGGTCGATAATCTAAAAACGGGCTCTTCACGACGAAAAAACGTGCGCGGATGAGGCTCAAACGTTAAAACCCCAAGCGGGCAATCGTTAGCATCAGATTGGGATTTTGCTTTTGCAATAAGGGCTTGATGACCTAAGTGAACGCCATCAAAGTTACCAATCGCAACAACACCGCCGCGATACTTATCAGGTAGTCTTTCATTTTGTGTTGGTAAATACATAACTCACCACCTTTTAAGGTTTGTCACAAAGTTCATTTGCCAGAATTTGAAGAGACCATAACTTTGGCTTCACCATCAAGCACTAAAACATCACCCACTTTACATTGACAAGACAACGTAACAATTTTTCGCTTTTCATTCATGTCACTTACCGTGGCACTGACGACAACTGTATCACCAACCATAACTGGCGCGCGAAACCGAACTGATTGTGAAAGGTAAATAGCGCCAGTGCCTGGTAGTTTGGTGCCTAAAATATTAGAGATTAAACTGGCCGTTAGCATACCGTGAGCAATGCGCCCTTTGAACATGGTTGTAGCCGCATATTCCTCATTCAGGTGAATGGGGTTGTTGTCGCCCGTAAGGTCTGCAAAAGTTTGCACTTCATCGTTGCCAAGCACTTTTTCGATCTGTTCGGTCATGCCAACATGCATGTCTTCAAAAAACAGGGCGTTGTTTTCACTCATTTTACCACTCCAAATTACGCATTGCACCTGCGATTTTTACCCCGTCGATAGCATCGCGGGCAATGTTTGCTAAATCTTGCGTGCTGCCGTCTTCGCCAATTTCGTCATCGTGAATACCCCCAGAGATAAACATGACATCAAGGCCAAAATCGCACGCACCTTTTATATCTGTATTCATTCCATCGCCAATGGCAACCACATTTGCATTATCAATGGCTTGGTTTTTAATTTCACTGGCCCGCGCTATTGATATTTCATAAATGGGCGTAAACGGTTTGCCAGCCATTAAAACCTCTCCGCCAATTTTGGTGTATTCAGCAGCAATGGCTCCAGCGCACGGGATAAGCCGTGTGCCGAACTGCACCACTAAATCAGGGTTGGCACAGATCATAGGTAAGTTGCGATCCTTCATTTGGACAAGCATGTCAGCGTATCGATCCATGGTATCGTTTTTATCATCATAAAGCCCTGAACATAACACCGCTTCGGCATCGCCAAGTTCACTCCATTCAACGGGTAAACCATCTTTCAAGGCATAATCACGCTCTGGTCCCAAAAAGAAAACCTTGCCGCCTTTATGGTCGGCAACAAGCGAACGTGTGACATCACCTGATGAAACGATAGCATCATAACAGTTCTCGGGTACGCTTAACCCATTGAGCTGCTGGGCAACTTGCGCTCTCGGGCGTGGCGCGTTGGTAATTAAAATGACCGTGCCGCCGTTTTTGCGGTGGTTCGCCAACGCTTCACAAGCTTTAGCGTGGGCTGCAACACCATTATGCACAACACCCCAAATATCGCACAACCAAATGTCGTAACGAGATGATAATTGCTGGCCGTTTTCAACCAGAGACTTTTCGGACATAGCTGTTCAACACTTTAATTTTAAGAAATTGGAAAAAATAGACAAGATAGCTACAAGATGGCTATAGGCTCAAAGTCGATAGGTCAAGCCGCTTTGCTGTCATGACCCTGTTGGACAGAGGTGCCATTTTGACTATTGCTTGGGTTTTTCTTTGGAGCATCCAGATCAGACCTAACTGGGCGCGGTGGCGAAAATAGTGGGCCACGGCCAAAGTCGATGAGGTTATTTAAGATGTCTTTTTGTGGTTTGCGCTGCAGACCCGAACCAATGATATTCATTGAAGCTTTCGTTGCATCTTTGCGCAACTGAACGGCCAAGCCATTTGAGCCAAAACCGCTAAGTTTATAGCGCTCCATATTCTCGTGGTAATCAAGATCGAGTAAGCGGAAGCCAAGAGAGGCAAGAGTGCTAAGGTCAGGGCTTTCCAACCCTGCGCCGCCCAAACAAAATGTTGCACCAATTTGCGCCAAGAATGCAAGGCCTGCCATGCCATCTTCGGATAATTGAGCAAGATCAGCTTGACTAATTTCGATGACCAACACACGGGCAAGCTCTGGATATTCTTGTAAGTATCGCGTTAGCTCTTCTAAGAAGTCATGATTGCCAAACGATTGCCGTGACACGGGGCAAATAACACCAAGCAACTTGCCCCGCGTAGCCAGACGCTCAATAACAGGGCCAAGGCGGACAAATAACTTCATATCCATAACGCCACTATAGCCATCTTTATCAATTTGATCGGCGATTTCAGTCAGCCGTATTTGGTCGCCTAGGTCATTACGGAAAGCTAATTCAGCGCGGTAAAATGCTGTCCCCATTTCTTCGACACAAATGACAGGCTCAAGAAACAACGTTAATTGATTATCTTGGCTATACTCAGGCCCAATATGGCTCTGGGTCGCTACATCATCTTCTTTGCCCTGTTCTCGAAGTGGAACAGTGGATAAAACAGCCTCAAGAGAGCGACTGTGATCGTTGCTGCCATAACTGGTTGGTTCATTAGCCGCAGTTAGTTGCGGTTGTTGCTCGTGAGATTGGGAAATGTTGAGTTGATTGAGGTGTGATAATATTTGCGGTGCAAGATGTGCAGGAAGGGCCTCGAACCTATTTGCCAATTGCTGCTGGTTTTTACCAACCTTTCGAACTTGTTTTTCCACCCCTGCTAAACGTTTGTTTAAAGCGTGGAGAATTTGAGGTGTTTGGGTATCTTTTTCCGACTTATCATCTTTGGCAAGAATGAGGAATAAAACCAACTGAGCAGCAACAAGCATGATGACAGCCGCGCTTAAAGCTGCGATTGCGCCCCCGCTTGCAGCATATCCCCACACACCAGCAACGACACCAGCAGCACAAAGCCCAGCAAACAAGATTGATAAAGCTGTTTTATTCAGCCGCATAGGCAAAGTCTCGAATCAAAAATTGAACATCAACAAATATGTTACCATTATGCCATGGCTTTGCCCAAATGCCCATGTTACATAACGGGCTATGAACAGTTTGCTGAAAAATTTTGGAAAAGTGGTTGGGGTCGTTGGGCTTGCAACTGGTTTTGTTTGCGCGGCTCAAGCTGGCCAAGCATATGCAGGTGAAAAGAAACTGCAATCAAAAAAGATAACAGGCGATAGTTTTCAATTTACATTATCAAATAAAATCTATTCTGGTGATCCGCAAAGCAAGTTTGTGCGCCAAACTTGTGAGCCTGGGCAGCACAAAAAAAGCTTGTCTAACAAAATACAGTCTGGAAAAAAGACAGGTTCTGGTAGCTAAAAGCACTTAAAATTAACTCAAATACATGCTCTGCCCTTGACTCTAAGGGCTGGACTAACTACCTCAGTGTCCAGTTGTTAGCACTCATCAACTAAGAGTGCTAACGGTTACGCTAAAGTCCCGAAACGGTCAGCGTTTTTGGGGGTGCCTTTAGTGTTTCGGCACTTCGCTCAAAACAGTATTAAGCAGGAGAGAAAAAATATGAAGTTCCGCCCTTTACATGACCGCGTTGTTGTACGCCGCATTGAGGAAGCTACCACATCAGCAGGTGGCATTATTATTCCAGACACAGCCCAAGAAAAACCAAGCCAAGGTGAAGTTATTTCTGTAGGCCCAGGCGCCCGTGGCGAAGATGGCAAACTTGTTGCCCTCGACGTTAAAAAAGGCGACACCGTTCTGTTCGGTAAGTGGTCAGGTAACGAAGTCACAATCAATGGCGACGACGTCTTGATTATGAAAGAATCTGATATCATGGGTGTTTTGGGTTAATCAAAATTATCGGGTGCATTTTGTGTGCCTATATTTTTGCTCCAGCACTATAAAAATTGTTAGTCCATTCTTAAAAAGGTAATTAAACATGGCTGCTAAAGACGTAAAATTTGGTCGTGATGCCCGTGAGCGTATGCTCCGTGGTGTTGACATTTTGGCCAACGCTGTAAAAGTTACATTGGGTCCAAAGGGACGTAATGTTGTTATTGATAAATCATTTGGCGCACCACGCATCACAAAAGATGGCGTAACTGTTGCTAAAGAGATTGATCTTGAAGACAAGTTCGAAAACATGGGCGCACAAATGGTCCGTGAAGTTGCAACCAAAACCAACGACATTGCTGGTGATGGAACAACAACGGCTACTGTTTTGGCTCAAGCGATCGTTCGCGAAGGTGCAAAAGCTGTTGCAGCTGGCATGAATCCAATGGATTTGAAGCGCGGCATTGAAATGGCAACAACAACAGCTCAAGCTGATTTGATTAAACGTTCTAAGAAAATCAAAACATCTGAAGAAGTTGCTCAGGTTGGTACAATTTCTGCAAATGGCGAAGCACAAATCGGCAATGACATCGCAGCAGCAATGCAACGCGTTGGCAACGAAGGTGTAATCACTGTTGAAGAAGCAAAAACAGCTGAAAGCGAACTTGAAGTTGTTGAAGGCATGCAGTTTGACCGTGGTTACTTGTCACCATACTTCGTGACAAATTCAGAAAAAATGACGGCTGAAATGGAAGACCCATACATCTTGTTGGTTGAAAAGAAACTTTCAAACCTACAAGCAATGTTGCCAATCCTTGAAGCCATCGTTCAATCTTCAAAACCTCTATTCATCATCGCAGAAGATGTTGATGGCGAAGCGCTTGCAACTTTGGTTGTTAACCGTTTGCGCGGTGGTCTTAAAGTTTGTGCCGTTAAAGCACCAGGCTTTGGTGATCGTCGTAAAGCAATGCTTGAAGACATCGCAATCCTAACTGGCGGCCAAGTGATCTCTGAAGATCTTGGCATCAAAATGGAAAGCGTTACTCTTGATATGCTTGGTACTGCTAAACGCGTTGTTGTGGATAAAGAAAACACAATGATCGTTGATGGCGCTGGCAAGAAGAAAGAGCTTAAAGCACGTTGTGACCAAATTCGCACACAAGCTGAAGCAACAACTTCTGACTACGACAAAGAAAAACTACAAGAACGTTTGGCTAAATTGGCTGGCGGTGTTGCTGTTCTTCGCGTTGGTGGTTCAACAGAAATCGAAGTTAAAGAACGTAAAGACCGTGTTGACGATGCATTGAATGCAACGCGCGCTGCGGTTGAAGAAGGTATCGTCCCTGGTGGCGGTGTTGCTTTGGTTCGTGCCAAAAAAGCTGTCGACAAATTGTCTGATGACAATCCTGACATCCAATCTGGCATTAACATCGTTTCTAAAGCTCTTGAAGCTCCACTTCGTCAAATTGCTGAAAACTCAGGCGTTGAAGGTTCAATCGTTTGTGGCAAAGTTCTTGAAAAATCAGGCAACTTTGGCTTTAACGCTCAAACTGAAGAATATGGCGACATGATCTCAATGGGCATTATGGATCCAACGAAAGTTGTTCGTGTTGCGCTTGAAGATGCAGCATCTGTTGCAGCTTTGTTGATTACAACAGAAGCAATGATCGCTGATGCGCCTTCTAAAGATGCAGGACCTGCCGGTGGCGGCATGCCTGACATGGGCGGCATGGGCGGCATGGGCGGCGGCATGGGCTTTTAAGCCCAACACGTTGCAGCTCTAAAAGCTACACAACATTTGAAAGGCCGTTGATGAAAATCAGCGGCCTTTTTTTACGCGGTCAACGATGAAGTTAAACGAACGATACCATCAAAAACAGAAAGGCCGCTGAATTTGCATTCAACGGCCTTTCCTCTATCACAACCAAATTCTTATGCAGGGCTATTCCAGATCAATTTACCTGCAGGTCGGGGGCAGTCGCCACAGGAAAAAAGATAGGTTGGACCTGCCCTTAAGATTTCGGTTGCTCAAGCTGGTTGGTCAAAAACACACTTAAAGTGTATTTAGACATCACAATAGAGCATATAGTGTCTCATTTCAAAACAGACAAACTTTTATTCCATTTTCACAGCAAGTATCGCACCAAATGTTATTTGTCCGTGACTGCTTTGAGTTTAGTACCTTTAATGCCCAACATTCAGTGTCAGTTTGACTTTCTCTTAGAGTGTGATGTTAGGCGTTTTCCATGACTATTCAAGCGCTAACTTGCTCAGATGAGACTGCTCAACAGATTATAAACATAACTGTTTCTTTCAGCCTTGGTGTAGCGACCAAAAGGTGCGTTATTTTGAAGGTTCTACCTATACTGAACTTAATACTCGTGTCTAACTATTGCTCACTTGTTGTTTAAGTCGTGCTTGCATTTCGCTAATTCGTGGATCTGGCAGGGCTTGTTTAGCAACCCCTAAAACCGCCTCTGATTGAAAGATCAACCCGTCATCAAGCACTTTCAGGTTATTGGCCTCAAGCGTTGAACCTGTCGAGGTAATATCAACAATCACTTGCGCCGTGCCCGATGCAGGTGCGCCTTCTGTTGCCCCCAAACTTTCAACAATGCGATAGCCCGTCACGCCTTTATCGGCAAAAAATCGTCGCGTGATCCGCAGGTACTTTGTTGCCACGCGAAGGCGTTTGTTGTGGGTTGCATACCAATCTTCACAAACTTCATCTAAGTCGGCCATATTAGCCACATCAAGCCAGCATTTTGGCAACGCCACAATGACATCTGCGTGGCCAAAGCCAAGCCGTACCGACATATCAACCACAGCATCGGCATCGGGAATGGTTTCGCGTAACAAGTCTTCGCCCGTCACGCCCACTTCAATGGTTCCATCCATCAATGATTGGGCAATTTCACCTGCTGATAAGAACG
>JAMOMM010000422.1 GCA_027067085.1 Hyphomicrobiales bacterium | reverse complement strand
TGGCATTGTGGCTTGAAAACAAATTTACCAAAGACGAAATTTTGCAACTGTATTTAAACCGAGTTTATTTTGGTGCAGGCGCTTATGGCATTGAAAAAGCGGCGCAAAGATTTTTTGGTAAATCTGTTACTGAAGTCAGTTTGTCAGAAGCTGCAATTTTAGCTGCTGTCCTCAAGGCTCCTTCTAGTATCAATCCTGTTTTTCACCCAAAACGGGCAGCAAAGCGCGCCAATGATGTTATCGCTGATATGATTGAAACAGGATTTATTACCCGACAAGATGCTCAGCAAGCAGCGTCCAAAAAAACGCGGGTAAAATCATCAGACTATAAGCCTGCGGTAAACTATGTTGCCGACTGGATTGAAGAAACTGTGCCTGAGTTAATTGGCAAATTTGATCGAAGCATCGTTGTTGAAACGACCATTCAAACAGGCCTGCAAACCTTGGCAGAACGGGTAATACGCAAGCGCCTTGATAAGGTGAGCGTTTCACGAAATGTAACCCAAGCCGCCTTTGTCGCCATTGCCCCCAACGGGCAAGTATTAGCATTGGTTGGCGGGCGCGATTATGTCAAAAGCCAATTTAACCGTGCCGTAAAAGCCAAGCGCCAACCCGGTTCAGCCTTTAAGCCATTTGTGTACCTAACCGCAATTGAACAGGGTGCCTCCCCAAATACTGTTGAAGTTGATGGCCCTGTCAAAATCGGTAAATGGAAGCCAGAAAATTACAATAGACGATACTATGGTCCGGTGACTTTAAAGAAAGCGCTGGCCCTTTCATTAAATACGGTTGCGGTAAAAGTGGGCATGGCAGCTGGACCAGAAAATGTAGTCTTAACGGCGCAGCGCCTTGGTATTCATTCCGAATTACAAGCAAATGCGTCAATTGCATTGGGCACATCAGAGGTAACGTTGTTGGAACTAACCAGTGCTTTTGTTCCCTTTGCCAATGGTGGCACAACAATTATTCCACATGTGATTACCCGCATCACAACGCGCGATGGCAAAGTGCTTTATCAGCGCCAAGGCAGTGGGCTTGGTTCATCTATTTCTGAGTATGACCTAGGTGCAATTAACGAGATGATGCGCCTTGTTGTAACAAGCGGAACGGCGCGACGTGCTCGGCTAAAAGGTCAAGATGTAGGTGGTAAAACAGGCACCAGCCAAGATTACCGCGATGCTTGGTTTATCGGCTATACCCGCCATCTCATTGCAGGTGTTTGGGTCGGTAATGATGACAACTCCTCAACCAAACGGGTAACGGGTGGCTCATTGCCAGCGCAAATTTGGAAGGACGTTATGACTGCGGCCCACCGTAAGTTGAAATTTGCCAAACTTCCCGGCAAGCGTGATCCTTACCGTGAAGATGTCATTGCCGAAGGCGGTCAAGGTCGTGGTGGCTTCTTTGATGCTCTTAATGAAATGTTTGGCGGAAATCGAGGCGCGAGTGACCCTGCTGTGCCGAGCCGCCAAGTTAAAACAAAGGCGCGTGAACGGGCTCGTAAACGTGTTCGTGAGATGTTGGAAACAAGGTAGTTTT
>JAMOMM010000421.1 GCA_027067085.1 Hyphomicrobiales bacterium | reverse complement strand
GGCAAGCACATCGACATCTTCTCCTGCCCACGCAGCTTCTGATCCGCACAGCGCTGGACAAATCAAACCCTTGCCTTTGCTATTTGCTGCCATTGCAGCAGGCAATGCGCCAGAAATTGACGCAAGCGAGCCATCTAAACCCAACTCCCCGACAACAAAATACTGAGCCATATATTCATTCGGTAAAATCCCCATTGCGCAAAGCAAACCCAACGCGATAGGCAGATCATAATGACTGCCCTCTTTGGGTAAATCAGCAGGGGCCATATTTACGGTGATACGCTTTGCAGGCAATGCCAACCCAACCGAGCGCAATGCCGCACTAACCCGTTCACGGCTTTCTGCAACAGCCTTATCAGGCAAGCCGACAATCGAAAATGCCACCATGCCCGATGAAATTTGCACCTGAACATCAACGGGCACTGCATCAATGCCCTGAAAGGCGACTGTTGAAATATGCGCAGTCAAAGGCTTACTCCAGAAAACTGACCTTAATCATTTCCCAAAGCATAATTGCATTTTAATGCCAATGCAAGAACATTGTGTGAACATTTATGAGCAAATCAACTGGCAAGCCTTTTTTCGATCGCATCCCAGATCATTTCAGCAATATCGTTTCCACCAAAATTCTTTACTTCGCGAATGCCTGTGGGTGAGGTGACGTTAATTTCGGTCATATAATCACCGATCACATCGATACCAACAAAAATCAACCCGCGAGACTTCAAATCATCTTTTAAAGCCGCACAAATTTCATACTCTCGCTCGGTAAGTTCTGTCGCAACAGGCTTGCCACCAACATGCATGTTTGAGCGGGTTTCACCTTTTGCTGGCACGCGATTGATCGCCCCTGCAACGTCACCGTCAACCAAGATAATGCGTTTATCGCCTTTGGTTACGTCAGATAAGAATTTTTGCGCGATAAACGGCTCACGGAAACTTTCATGGAACATTTCAACTAAGGATGAAAAATTTTGATCGTTTTCCATCAAGCGAAACACACCTGCGCCGCCATTTCCGTATAGCGGTTTGATAATGATGTCTTTGTGCTCATCTCTAAATTTGCGCAATTGTGCAACATCTCGGGTAATCAATGTTGGTGGCATAAATTGGGGATAGCGCAGTATGAACAGCTTTTCTGGCGCATTACGCACATGGGCTGGATCATTCACCACCAATGTATTTGGATGAATTTGCTCAAGCATATGGGTTGCTGTGATGTAATGCATATCAAACGGTGGATCTTGACGCATCAAAACAACATCAAAATCGTTCAAACTGACTGTTTTTTCTTCCAAAACTTCAAAGTAATTATCAACTTCATCTTTGACCGTCACAATTTGTCCTGTGGCTGACAATTGCCCATTTTCCAATGCTAGCGTGTTTGGATGATAAACAAACAAAGAGGCACCACGTTTTTGAGCCTCAAGCATTTGTGCAAAAGTGGAATCACCCGCAATATTTATGCTTTCAATCGGGTCCATTTGAACCGCTACTTTTAAACCCATTAGAACTTTCCTCTTTGGCGCTTTAATTTTCTACAATCAGCACACATTTCCTGCTTCATCAAATGCATTTTTTAAGTGTGTTATAGATAGGTAAGGATTGACGATGACGATGTCAAAGCGACAACTACAATCGTTGTATTTTTGCTTGCCGGCGCGCCAATAATTAGCCGCTGCAATAATGCGGTGAATTTGTTTGTGAGAAATAGAATTTACGCCTATTTCAAAGTCTTTTCTTGCCTTTACTTCTATAAATACCAAAGACTTAAAGCGTTTTGCTATGATGTCTATTTCACCCTTTGGGGTTTTTACTCTTTGGCCAATAATAGAAAAACCCCGCACGCGCAACCACAACGCAACAATGTTTTCAGCCCGCCTGCCTTTGCGTTCTGCAATCGTTTTTTTTGACTGTGGTTTTGTAAAGGGAAGCTTCACTTTTTTAGCTCAGCTTTTATGGTGATAGCTTGGTTGTATAAATCGCGCTTTTTCAATCCATAATTTTGGGCCACTTCGTGGGCTGCTTTTGCCGCCGACATTGTTTTAGCCGCCTGAGTTAAAGCTTCAACCACAACGCTATCATCGGGTTGGTATTCCTTACCGCGGGGTGGAAAAATGGCAATGGTAATTTCACCCTTTATGCCGTCACGTTGTTTTATTTGATCCAATAACTCTTGCGCCGTTCCCCTTAAAACTTCCTCATAACGCTTTGTAAGTTCGCGAGAAATTGATAGTTGAGCAAGTGGCATTTCTTCAACCATGTCAGCCAAACAAGATTGAATTCTCTTAGGGCTTTCAAACACCAAGCTAACACCATGATAGACATTAAGAGATTGCAAAACCTTTTTCCGCGCGCCAGATTTGGGTGGCAAAAAACCAACGAACTGAAAAGTATCACTTGGAAACCCCGATAGAGCCAAAGCCATAATCGGTGCTGAGGGGCCAGGGGCCATGTGAACGGGTAAATCCATTTCGCGCATTTTTGAAACCAGTTTAAATCCTGGATCAGATACCAATGGGGTGCCAGCATCTGACACCAATACGATAGATTTTCCTGCCTGTATGGCTTCTATAACTTTTGGCCGAACCCGATCACCATTATGGTCATGGTATGGCTTTAAGGGCGTTGAAATCTGATAACGCTGCAACAATCGTGAGGTGATACGAGTATCTTCGCACATAATTATATCAGCACTGGCTAAAAGCTGTAATGCCCTAAGGGTAATATCGGCTAAGTTGCCTATTGGTGTTGCAACAATATGCAAACCTTGAGCGCAAGGTGGTGCCGTGAATTTTTGCCCCTCTATAAAAAAAGTGGGGCTATCTGATAAAGCTTGCGACATGAAATAGAGTTTTCTATTTTGTTATTTTACAAAAAGTGGCAACACATCTGGTGATTCAGCAAGATGATTTTCGTTGATTAACGAAATGTTTATCATAAAAGCTGTTATTAGTAGTGTGGGAATTTCAAACTTTTGCCATTTAGATGGGCGATGGTTGGGTTTAAATAGTGATCAAAGCGGGGCAAACGTGGATCAAATAGTGAAAATGTTCGGCAATTTCATCGTTAATCAATTATCAAAACCAGTAAAATGGGCGCTGTTTTCTGCAATTGCGCTAGTATTAGCGGCTTGTAGTGGTGGAAATTTAGGCGGCATGTTTGACGGCGGCGGGTCACAAGGCGGGTTTAACAACTCTGCCCCGCAACAAGTCACGCAAGCAAAAATCGCCCTTTTATTACCTTTAAGTGCTTCAGGGAAAATGGCGAGCGTTGCTTCATCAATGAAGCGAGCTGCTGAAATGGCCCTGCTTGAAGCAGGAAAATCCAGCATTATTCTGATTACAAAAGATACTGGTGGTAATGCCCAGACTGCTGCGGCACAAGCTCAAGCGGCAATTGATGAAGGTGCAGAAATTATTTTGGGGCCATTGTTTGGTAGTGAAGTTGCAGCTGTTGCGCCCATTGCAAAAGCAAGAAACATTCCAGTTATTGCTTTTTCATCGGTCAGTGCTGTTGCTCGCCCTGGTGTGTATTTGATGAGCTTTTTACCAGAAGAAGAAGTCAGTAACGTCTTGCGCCATTCATCGAAAAAAGGCATCACGTCCTTAGTTGCTTTATTACCGCGTTCTCAATATGGCGCCGTTATCGAAAAAGCCCTAAAAGCATCTACGGCTCGCTTAGGCATCAAAATTATTGGCATTGAACACTTTAATCGCAATGGCCAGAACTTATCTTCAGCAGCGGCCCGCATTGCTCGGGCAGTAAATTCTCAAACCAACCCAGCCCAAGCTGTGTTTATTCCAGAGGGCGGGCAAAACTTGCGCGCAATTGGAGCCGCTCTTTCTCAGGCTGGATTTTCTAATAAATCGGCTAAAGTTTTGGGTACAGGTTTGTGGGACAGCCCCGTTACCAACGGTACACCGCTTGCCTTTGGTGGCTGGTATGCTGGTGTATCTCCACAACAGGTAAATGCATTTAACCAACGCTATGCGGCAAGTTACCAAACCAATCCGCCACGTGTGGCCAGCTTGGCTTACGATGCATTATCGCTAGCCATTGCCTTTGCAAAGTCACCAGTTGGTACACGCTTCACACCACAGCAAATTACCAACCCGCAAGGTTACAATGGCGTAAACGGTTTGTTCCGCTTCCGCCCAGATGGACGCATTGAACGTGGGCTCGCCATTTTGGAAATTACATCGTCAGGTACACAAGTTACGGCCAACCCGCCTGCTAAATTCCAATTTGGGTTTTAGGCTTTACTAAAAAACAAATTCCAGCACCATTTATCAAAGTAAGAAATGGTGCTGGAGATTTTTATTTTTTATCAGACTTAACAACACCAACCATTGCTGGACGCAACACGCGATCGCCAATGGAGTATCCAGCCTGAACAACCTGAGCAACGGTGCCGTTGATCGCATTTGGATCAGGGACTTCAAACATTGCTTGGTGAAAATGGGGGTCAAACTTTTCACCCAACGGTTCCAGTTTAGTAATGTTATGCTTGTGTAAAGCATTTAAAAATTCACGCTGTGTAAGATCCAAACCAACCATCAGGTTTTTCACCGCATCATCGGCTTTTTCACGCGCTTCTTCATCCATGCTGGAAAGCGCCATGCCAAGACTGTCAGCAACAGGCAACAAATCACGCGCAAAATTGGTTGCCGCATATAATGTTGCTTCGGATTTTTCACGATCAGTGCGGCGGCGAAGATTTTCCATTTCGGCCATTATGCGTAAAACTTTATCTTTAAGTTCGGCGTTTTCTTCTTTCATGGCGACTACAGGATCAATAGGAGGCGCTTTAACCCCTGCTTGCCCGTTTGCGGCTTCTTCGGCAGCTAAAGCTTGCTCATCGGCTTCTTCTTGAGCCAATTCTGCAGCCTCTAACGCTTCAATAGAATCCAACAATTCTTCTTCATTTTCACCAGTTTCAGGATTTGACATCGTATGCCTCATAAATTCAATTCAAAACAGCAATTCAACAGACCATATCAGGCTTTGCGAGACAAAAATCAAGTGATGAGTTTGCCTATTATTTTTGCTGTGTAATCAACCATTGGAATAATACGCGAATAGTTTAGTCGTGTCGGACCAATTACACCTAAAACACCAACAACCTTTTCATGGGCATCATGGTAAGGCGATACAATCAATGATGAGCCAGAAAGAGAGAATAATTGATTTTCCGAACCAATGAAAATCCGCATCCCCTCGCCTTTTTCAGCACGGCCGAGTAGCTCAAGCATTTCCTTTTTTGATTCAAAGTCATCAAACAAGTGCCTGATGGTTTCAAGGTCATCAAGGGCTGAACCATCATTGATAAGATTTGCCTGCCCGCGAACAATTAAATTTTTTGGCTCGCCATCAGAGCTTCCACCCCATGTGGCAATGCCCATTTCAATCACTTTAGCAGTTAAGACATCAAGCTCAAGTTTAATCGAATCAAGTTCGGTTATGACTTTGTTTTGAATACCAATGATTGTGGTGCCTTGAAAACGGGCATTGAAATAATTTGTCGCCGCATCAAGGCTTGATTGAGGGAAATCAAGCGGAATATCTATTGAACGATTTTCAACCGAACCATCATCACCCACCAAAACAACCAGTGCGCGTCCAGTTGCTAAACGAACAAACTCGATATGTTTGATACGTACGTTACTCTTTGGCGTTACGATCACGCCAGCACACTGAGACAGTCCAGATAATAAATTGGTTGCTTCTGAAAGGGCTGATTCCATTGATTGGTCACGGTCAATCTGTGCCATTTTCACATCAATACGCTGGCGTTCATCGTCACCTAAAGGCCCTGTTTCTAAAAACGCATCAACAAACAAGCGCAATCCTTGTTCGGTTGGAATGCGCCCAGCGCTGGTGTGCGGTGCAGAAATTAACCCACATTCTTCAAGGTCTGACATCACGTTGCGGACTGACGCTGGTGAAAGACTTACGGGTAAGCTTTTAGAAATTGTGCGCGAACCAACGGGCGTGCCTGTTTCAATATAGGCATCAACTAATTTTCTAAAAATTTCTTTTGAGCGATCATTTAATCTGGCAAATCGCGATTGTGGGGTGCTCATTTTCACTCGGAACAAATGTTGGTTAAAGTTACGGTTTTCAATAAATTTAAAAGAATGGTGCTCTGTTGCCTATTTTTGCTGGCAGGGCTAAAACACCACCACATTATCTAACATTTATTTTATAACAACATGGTGGACAAAATGCGACCTTCTAAACGCGCTAATAATGAAATGAGAACCGTTAGCCTTGAAACAGGTTTTTCAAAACATGCAGAAGGTTCATGTTTAGTCAAATTTGGTAACACTCATGTCTTGTGTACAGCGTCACTTGAAGAGCGCGTTCCACCGTGGCTTCGCGGTGGTGGAACAGGTTGGGTAACCGCTGAATATGGCATGCTACCACGTTCAACAGGTAGCCGGATGCGCCGCGAGGCAGCCGCTGGCAAACAGTCTGGCCGCACCGTAGAAATTTCACGTCTTATTGGTCGCTCACTACGTGCTGTTGTTGATATGGAAGCTCTTGGCGAGCGCCAAATCACCGTTGATTGTGATGTCATTCAAGCAGATGGCGGCACCCGTACCGCAGCAATCACGGGTGGATTTGTTGCCCTTAATGAATGCATTAACTGGATGCTTGAACGTGAAATGATTGAAAAATCACCTCTTAAAGATCAAGTCGCCGCAATTTCTTGTGGCATCTACAAAGGTACAGCGGTTTGTGACCTTGATTATGATGAAGACAGCCAAGCTGATACTGATGCAAACTTTGTAATGACTGGAAGTGGTAAAATTGTTGAGATTCAAGGCACCGCTGAAGCTGACCCGTTTTCTGAGGCTGAATTTATGGACCTTATGGGTCTGGCCAAAACCGCCATCGTTGATCTAACAAAACTACAGCGCGATGCTTGAGCGCGGGTCAAAACTGGTTGTTGCCAGCCACAACAAAGGAAAAGTGCGCGAGATTGGTGATTTAATCGCACCGTTTGACATCAAAGCGATTTCAGCTGGCGAACTTGGCTTACCAGAACCGGTTGAAGATGGAAAAACCTTTGCTGCCAATGCATTGATTAAAGCGCAAGCGGCAGCAACCGCCTCTGGCCTTATTGCGCTATCAGATGATTCTGGTTTGGCAGTTGATGCTTTAGGCGGTGACCCAGGGATTTATTCTGCTCGCTGGGCTGGGCCAACAAAAGACTTTTCATTAGCCATGCGCAATGTTGAAGAAGCATTGTCGGCAAAAGGAGCAACAACGCCCGACCAACGCAAAGCCCATTTTGTTTGCGCTTTGTGCTTAGCAACCCCTGATGGTGAACACGTTATTTATGAGGGCCGCGTTGATGGTGCATTAGTGTGGCCGCCGCGCGGTGAAAATGGCTTTGGTTATGATCCTGTGTTTTTGTGTGATGGCTACGACATTACATTTGGCGAAATGGAGGCACAGGCCAAACATGCCATATCGCATCGAGCCGATGCTTTTAAACAATTGATGCAAGCCCAATTTGGGGTTTAACCAATCATGGGCCTGAAAAACCATAATCACAGCCCCTATGATGTTGGGTTTGGTATTTATGTTCATTGGCCGTTTTGTTTGGCCAAATGCCCTTATTGCGATTTTAATTCTCATGTTCGTCATGGCGGTGTCGATGAGCGACTATTCGTCAAAGGCTTGCAAGCTGAACTCAACCATTTTGCTGAGC
>JAMOMM010000420.1 GCA_027067085.1 Hyphomicrobiales bacterium | reverse complement strand
CAGAAAGTACGACCTCACCATCAAGTTGAGGCAGCGATCCGCGCATAGAGATATACGCAGTCACAACCCAAGCCAATAAAACAATACATAGCAATCCACCAGCCCACTTAATGAGCTTCAACAGCTTACGCATAAAACTTTCCTCCACACTCATCTTGATCTTTACGTCATGGTAAACATGACACGTCGATCAGATGGTTATTATTTTAAGAGGTAGTGTATGACTGCAATGGACGGATGTCTAGTGCACCAGATTTCGTTGCCCCAACAGCGCCAGCAACCGCGATTGCGCCTGCTAGTGTGGTGTAATATGGCACTTTACTCATCAAAGCTGAACGCCTGATCGAACGGGAATCTTCCAATGCCCGCGCACCTTCAGTTGTGTTAATCAACAGTTGAATTTCGCCATTCGTAATCATATCAACAATATGCGGACGGCCTTCTAAAACTTTATTAACCCGTTCACAGGCAACTCCATTTTCTTCCAAAACCCGTTGCGTTCCACCAGTGCTGACAATTTTAAATCCATCGGCAACAAGCGACTTGGCGACATCAACAGCTCCTGCTTTATCGCCATCTTTTACCGATAGAAATACGGTGCCAGATGTTGGCACCACAGTACCTGCACCCAACTGACTTTTAGCAAATGCAACAGCATAATCGCGCGCGATGCCCATGACTTCGCCAGTAGATCGCATTTCAGGGCCAAGAATGGTGTCAACACCCGCAAATCGCGCAAATGGGAACACGGCTTCTTTAACCGCAATGTGGTCGAGCTTTTTCCTCTTCAACTTAAATGTTGAAAGCGGTTCACCAGCCATCAAGCGCGCCGCAATTTTAGCAATTGGCTCGCCTATAACTTTGGCTACAAACGGAACCGTACGAGACGCACGTGGATTAACCTCAAGAATGTAAATTTCATCACCCTTAATAGCGAATTGAACATTCATCAAGCCAACAACTTTAAGCGCTATAGCCATTTCTTTGGTTTGGCGTTCGATCTCA
Organism: Hyphomicrobiales bacterium; assembly: GCA_027067085.1. Taxonomy (GTDB): domain Bacteria; phylum Pseudomonadota; class Alphaproteobacteria; order Rhizobiales; family Aestuariivirgaceae; genus JALWJW01. The sequence continues at coordinate 6,741 of JAMOMM010000420.1, read as the reverse complement.
TCAAGAATTTTCTTGCTCAAAGACCGTGTAGGCAACGAACACGCGCTATCACCAGAGTGAATGCCCGCTTCTTCAATGTGTTCCATGATGCCGGCAACGTACACCTCTTTGCCATCACTAACAGCATCCACATCAACCTCGATAGCTCCAGAAAGGTAGCTATCTAGAAGCACTGGGCTTTTGCCAGAAACAACAACGGCCTCTTTAATGTAGCGTTCAAGCGAAGGTTGATCGCGCACGATTTCCATTGCCCGTCCGCCAAGCACATAAGAAGGCCTGATGACGATTGGATAGCCAATTTTGTCCGCGATTTTAATCGCTTCGGCACCAGATTTAGCAATGCCGTTGGTTGGTTGTAACAATTTTAATTTGTGTAAGAGTTTTGAAAACCTATCGCGGTCTTCAGCCAAATCGATCGCATCTGGAGATGTACCCAAAATAGGTACGCCAGCCGCTTCCAATTCGTTCGCCAGATTTAGCGGTGTTTGCCCACCAAACTGTACAATCACACCTTTGAGTTTACCTTTTTGCTTCTCAACATTGATAATCTCAAGCACATCTTCACCCGTCAAAGGCTCAAAGTACAAACGATCCGATGTGTCATAATCGGTTGAAACCGTTTCGGGATTACAATTGACCATGATGGTTTCATAATTTTGATCTGCCAGCGCAAATGCGGCATGACAACAACAATAATCAAACTCAATACCTTGGCCAATACGGTTTGGCCCACCACCAAGAATGATAATTTTCTCACGATCACTAACATAAGCTTCGTTCTCAGTATCAGCCACTTCATAGGTTGAATACATATAAGGTGTTGGCGAAGCAAATTCTGCCGCACAAGTATCAATCCGTTTAAACACAGGATGAATTTTGTGCTTATAACGCGCTTTACGAACCTTCACTTCTGAGCAATTGGCCAATTCAGCCAAACGCGCATCACTAAAGCCCATAGCTTTCAAGTTGTGGAAATTATAAGCATCAGCAGGAAGCCCGCGCTGTTTGATGGTTTCTTCCATCTCAACAATTTGGTCAATTTGATCGATGAACCACGGATCGAACTTGCAAGATTCATGAACTTGTTCTTGCGTTGCACCATCACGCAACGCTTGGGCAACAATCAAAATACGCTGCGGCACAGCTTTTGATAAAGCTGCTCTAAAGGCGTTCTTATCATCACCTTCGCCAACGCCTTCAATGACTTGTTCGTTTAAACCTGTCAGGTCGATTTCTAGACCACGCAAGGCTTTTTGCAGCGATTCTTGGAACGTTCGGCCAATGGCCATCACTTCACCAACAGATTTCATCGCTGTTGATAAAATAGGTTCAGAACCAGGGAATTTTTCAAATGCAAAACGCGGGATTTTCGTAACGACATAATCAATCGTTGGTTCAAACGCTGCAGGTGTCGCCCCGCCCGTAATCTCATTTTCCAACTCATCAAGCGTATAGCCAATCGCCAACTTAGTTGCGACGCGAGCAATCGGAAAACCCGTAGCTTTTGAAGCAAGGGCAGATGAGCGAGAAACCCGTGGGTTCATCTCAATCACCACGAGGCGGCCATCTTGCGGATTAACCGCAAATTGGACGTTCGATCCGCCCGTCTCAACACCAATTTCACGCAGAACCGCAATCGATGCATTACGCATGATTTGGTATTCTTTATCTGAGAGCGTCAAGGCTGGAGCAACCGTAATGGAATCGCCCGTATGGACCCCCATCGGGTCAACATTTTCAATTGAGCAAATGATAATGCAATTGTCCGCCTTATCGCGCACAACTTCCATTTCATATTCTTTCCAGCCAACGATTGATTCTTCAATCAACACTTCATTGGTTGGTGATGCATCAACACCGCTAAGCACGATTTCATAAAGTTCTTCAAGCGTGTAAGCAATACCGCCACCCGTGCCACCAAGGGTAAATGAAGGCCGAATAATAGCTGGAAGTCCTGTGACCTCCATGGCTTTCAACGCTTGCAACTGCGCAACTAAACGATGCTCTTCACGGCGATTAAATTCACCTTTTCTCCACGCCTCTTTAAACGCTTTAACGGCATCATCACGTTCAGCCCCTGTTTTGCCAGCTTCAACAGCTTTAAGCTTTTCAGCATATTCAGTTTCAAACCGTTGTTTCAATTCGCTGGTATTTACAAATGAAGAATTTGGTTGGGCCAAGCCAATTTTTTGCATCGCAGTGCGGAACAAGTCACGGTCTTCAGCTTTATCAATCGCTTCGGCTCGCGCGCCAATCAGTTCAACGCCAAATTTTTCAAGCACGCCCATTTTGTTCAAAGACAACGCCGTATTCAGTGCTGTTTGCCCACCCATAGTCGGCAACACCGCATCGGGGCGCTCTTTTTCAATAATTTCCGCCACCACTTCTGGCGTAATCGGCTCGATATAGGTGGCATCGGCCAAATCAGGATCGGTCATAATCGTAGCAGGATTGGAATTAACCAACACCACGCGATAACCTTCTTCTTTGAGGGCTTTTACCGCTTGCGTGCCCGAGTAATCAAACTCGCACGCTTGGCCAATAATAATCGGTCCGGCACCAATGATGAGGATTGTTTTTATATCTGTTCTTTTTGGCATGGTCTTCCAACACAAATGAGCAACATGAGGAGAGCTGTAAGCAAGGCTGAAGTCTGCCGATGTGACTACACCATTAACGCCAGTTCCGCAAAGCCAAATCTGCTTAAAACACCACATGAGACAATATGCTAGCTATTTCTCCACATCTATCTTGAAAAACATGGCCGATAACCATGATTTATAGGCAAGTTGGGTTTGATAGAATCATTCGCCAAGATTATTTTTATATAACTTTAGGCCATTAACCTGAAATGCATTTGATTTGGCGGAACGATACGCATTGCCTGTTTTTGGAATCATCCTTAGAAGCTTCACCACAAACTCTGCCCGTATCAGCAAAACGTACAAAAACATTGGCCTCGCTTGATTTGCTCCTATCCCTTTGAAATAGCAAAGCTTTTGAAAACCCTTTATGCGCGCACCAAGCATCAGCAACTGGTTTCCCGCAAAATTCATTATCGGCACTACAAAATGCAATTTTATCGCCAAGCACCCGCGGAGAGAAAAAATTGCGCACGCCAGCTTGCGCACTAACGCTAGACAATAAACAGGCAGTTGCAATAATGAGGGCACTCACTTTTACGCGATACATTTTTTTGCTCCAGAATAAATCATTCAATTCAAAACTTGATGCAAAAATACAACACTTAACCACAACATGGCCTGAACTAGCCGTTCATGTGGCATTCATGTGGCAAAACCTGCGCCCAAGACTTGACATATGGTTAACCACGTGGCGTTTTGAGCGTTCTTGATTCACCAACACCTCGGGGACGAAGATGCGCACATTCACTAAAGCAACTTGTTTGGCAATCAGCCTTGCAACAGCTTCAATCATTGCAACACCAACTTTTGCTAGAAGCACATTCAATTTTAAAGCCGAGCCTTGGAGCTTGAAGAAAAAGTTCTTACCGAAAATGGTTAGTTATTCTTCACAAGAAAAACCAGGCACCATCATCATCAATACTAATCGCCGCTTTTTGTACCTTATCCTTGGTGATGGCAAAGCAAAGCGTTATGGCATTGGCGTTGGTCGTTCTGGTTTTACTTGGAATGGCACTGAAAAAGTGACCCGCAAACGCGAATGGCCATCATGGACCCCGCCTGCAGAAATGCTTGCCCGCGACCCAAGCTTACCAAAGCACATGAAAGGTGGTCCAGATAACCCCCTTGGTGCCCGTGCTATGTACCTTGGCAACACACTTTATCGCATTCACGGCACAGCACAGCCTTGGACAATCGGCACCAATGTTTCATCAGGCTGCATTCGCCTTCGCAACCAAGACGTTGAAGATCTATACGCTCGCGTCAAAATTGGCACTAAGGTTATTGTAAAATAATCATAGCTAACCAGCTTTACAAAAACGCCCTGTCATTAATTTGCAGGGCGTTTTTTGTTTTAATACTAATCGGAAAAACCGATTACAAAAACAAAATAAATTCGTTTTTATCTATTGCTTATCACCCTTATATTAGCTTCATCGAATATACATTATCATCAAAGGAGTATAATGATGACACACGATGAAGCAACAACTGCACCTACAATGCCACGGCTAAACGAACCAGCCCCTGCCTTTAATGCAAAAACAACCCACGGTGTAAAAACCAATGAAGACTACAAAGGCAAATGGCTTGTTTTATTCTCCCATCCTGCTGACTTCACGCCAGTATGTACAACTGAGTTCATGGCTTTTGCTAAAGCAGCAGACAAGTTTGCCGAGCTCAACACCAACCTACTTGGACTATCTATTGATAGCGTCTATTCACACTTAGCTTGGGAACAAAACATTAAGCAAAATTTTGGTGTGGAAATTCCATTTCCAATCATTGCTGACCTCGATATGAAAGTTGCCCATTCTTACGGCATGATCCAGCCTGGCGCTTCAGACACCTCGGCTGTTCGCGCAACATTCATCATTGATCCAGAAGGCATCCTTCGTGCCATGGTTTATTACCCAATGACCAATGGCCGCTCAATTGATGAGTTTTTACGTCTCATTACCGCTCTTCAAACATCAGATGAGCACGGCGTTGCAACACCAGAAAACTGGCATAAAGGTGAAAAAGTTATTGTTCCCCCACCTGCAACAAGTGCTGAAGTAGAAGAACGCGCCAACAAAGGCTATGAATATACCGATTGGTATTTCTCTAAAAAGTCTCTGTAAACATAACCAAGCAACGCGCAAACAACATGCGCGTTGCTCTTTCAACATTGTATTCAGCCAATAAAGTTCATTGACAGCCTCATAAATTAGGGTAGCATTGCTTACCTATTTTACGGAGCTTATATGTCCCTTGATATTTTCCTCGCCATGGTTGGTTTTGCCATCGTCTCAACCACCACCCCTGGCCCCAACAATTTCATGCTTTTTGCATCGGGTTTAAACTTTGGGTTTCGCCGCACAATTCCCCACATATTAGGGGTTTCAAATGGCTTTGGCTTTTTGCTGTTGTGCATTGGTCTCGGCCTTGGTCAATTGCTAGAAATTTTTCCACTAGCTTTTACCGCCATCAAAATCATTGGTGGGCTTTATATGATTTTCCTTGCCTGGAAAATCGCTACCTCTGGCCCGTTAGAAATTGGCGCAGGAAAATCTGCTCCCCTCACCTATTTGCAAGCCGCTTTATTTCAATGGGTAAACCCAAAAGCATGGGTCATGGCCACTATCGCTGTTTCGGCATACACCGTCAAAGCTGACTATCACACAACGCTGACCATCATCGTCGTCTACTTTGCTGTCGTGAACATACCGATGGTTTGCGTTTGGGCCGGATTTGGAACCGCTTTAAAGCAATTCCTTTCCGATCCCAAAAAGTTACGCATATTCAACATTGCCATGGCCATTTTGCTTATTCTATCTTTGTGGCCAATGCTTACTTAATTGCTCAATTAAAAACTTACAAAACCTTATCGAGAACGGCTTCTAATTGCTTCACCGTACGCTCAACATTGTTGAGTTTATCCAACCCAAACAGGCCTAAACGAAAGGTGCTAAAATCAGCAGGCTCATCACATTGCAGTGGCACGCCAGCGGCAATTTGCATGCCTTCACCTGCAAACTTTTTGCCCATCTTAATGCCTTCATCATCGGTATAACTCACCACAACACCTGGCGCTTCAAAGCCTGCTGCTGCAACGCTTTTTACACCACGGTCAGCCAACAATGCCCGCACGCGGCGACCAAGTTCTAACTGCTCATCGCGCACTTTATCAAAGCCATAGGCTTTGGTTTCCATCATCACATCACGAAATTTTTTCAACGCATCGGTCGGCATCGTTGCGTGATAAGCATGACCACCATTTTCATAAGCAGTCATAATTTCTGCCCACTTTTTAAGATCACAAGCAAAGCTGGTGCTGGTGGTTTCATCAACAACCTTTTTGGCAGCATCATTCATCATCACAAGGCCAGCAGCAGGCGACGCACTCCACCCCTTTTGTGGCGCACTAATTAACACATCAACACCAACTGCTTTCATATCAACCCAAACCGTGCCCGAGGCAATACAATCAAGCACAAACAATCCACCATGCTCATGCACCGCATCAGCCACTGCTTTCATGTAATCATCAGGCAACATCATCCCGCTTGAAGTTTCCACGTGCGGGGCAAAAACCACATCAGGCTTTTCTGCTTTAATCGTCGCCACAACATCTTCAATCGCTGCTGGAGCAAAAGGCTCTTGGCGATTCTCGTTCTGCATTCTGGCTTTCATAACCGTTGATGATGCGGGAATATTTCCCATCTCAAAAATTTGCGTCCAACGAAATGAAAACCAGCCATTGCGAATAACCAAAGTCTTTTTGTCAGTAGCGATTTGCCGCGCCACAGCTTCCATCGCATACGTGCCACCGCCTGGCACAATGGCCACGCTGTCGGCATTATATACAGATTTCAATGTACCCGAAATATCACGCATGACCTGCTGAAAGCTTTGTGACATATGATTGAGCGAGCGATCGGTAAAAACAACCGAAAATTCCATCAAACCATCGGGATCAACATCAGGCAACAAAGCGTTCATAACAGCAACTTTCTAAATTTCTAAAATATGAGGCCGGGACTTTGCAGGCCCAAACCATGGCGACACATTAACCAACTTGAATGCGTTGTAAATGCCCATTCTCAGTGATTTC
>JAMOMM010000419.1 GCA_027067085.1 Hyphomicrobiales bacterium | reverse complement strand
TATGACCAAACGGGCAGGGCGCTCGGTTGAAAATGATCCAGGTTTACAGACGCTTTTACAAGCAAAATCAGATGCCATTTGTTTTGTCGCTAAGTCGTGGGACTACCATGTAAAAGTCGCGCTAGGGTGTACCAATGAAGAAAATCTGGAAGGCATCGACGTATCGGTTCGCGCCACCATCGCGGCTGGCAAAGAAGCGCTGGTTGATTGCGAGCATTTTTTTGATGGCTATAAAGCCAATCGTGAATATGCGCTAGCATGCGCCAAAACCGCTTATGATGCGGGCGCGCGCTGGGTCGTTTTGTGTGACACCAATGGCGGCACGCTGCCCCATGAAATTGAGACAATTGTCAAAGATGTTTGCGCCCTTGTGCCGGGCGATCATGTGGGCATTCACACCCATGACGATACGGGCCAGGCCATCGCCAACACGCTGGCCGCCATCCGTGCAGGCGCGCGCCAATTGCAAGGTACTTTGAACGGTATTGGCGAGCGCTGTGGCAACGCAAATCTCATATCGCTCATCCCCACATTATTGTTAAAGCCAGAATTTGCGGACAAGTTTGAATTATCAATCACCGCTAATCAATTGCCGCAACTCACCGCTGTTTCTAGAAACTTTGACGAAATGCTCAACCGCTTGCCTGACCGCCAAGCACCGTATGTTGGCGCATCGGCGTTTGCGACTAAGGCTGGTATTCATGCCTCGGCCATTCTTAAAAACCCAGATACCTATGAGCATATAGATCCATCTTTAGTGGGCAACACGCGCCAAGTTTTGGTGTCTGACCAAGCAGGTAAATCCAACTTGATGTCCGAACTAAAGCGCATGGGGCTTGAGGTTGAAAAATCTGATCGCCGCGTTGATAATTTGCTAGCGATCATTAAAGAGCGTGAAGCTATTGGCTATGCCTATGACGGGGCCGATGCATCGCTCGAATTATTAGCTCGCCGTCATCTTGGCGAGATGCCGCATTTTCTTGATGTGGTGAGTTATAAAGTTATCGTCGAACGCCGTTTTGATGCCAAAGGCGATACCATAACTGTGGCCGAAGCCATCGTAAAAGTGGCTGTTGACGGCGAAATTCGTATGTCTGTTGGCGAAGGAAATGGCCCGATTAGCGCTTTGGATGCAGCGCTGCGCAAAGACCTTGGCCGTTATCAAGACGCTGTAGCAGGTTTGGAATTGGTTGATTATAAGGTGCGTATTCTAAACGGCGGCACATCGGCAACAACCCGCGTATTGATCGAAAGCCGTGATGAAGATGGTTATTCATGGTCAACCCTTGGCGTATCACCCAATATTGTAGATGCCTCGTTTCAGGCGTTGGTTGATTCAATCAATTTCAAATTGTTAAAAAACCGACCTAAATAATCTCTCTGCATATTTTTGCAAAAAAGAGGCACGCATAGCACCTATGCAAAAAAGGGGGTTGTGATTCATTTTGGACAGTGGATAGTTGCCTATGAGTGATTCAACTTCAGATATATCGAAAAGTAACAGCAGTCTTGCAGGTGTGTACTTTGCCTTTGGTGCGTTCGGACTGTGGGCAATTGCGCCAATATTTTTCAAGCAAATACAATATATAAATCCAATTGAAATTGTTGTTCACCGCGCCATTTGGTCGGTCATTGTTGGCGTTGCCATTGTGTTGGTGATGGGCCGGACCAGCGACATTATCCGAGCGTTCACCACCCCAAAACTGTTGTTTACCCTCATGGGGTCAGGCGCGCTGATTACCGTTAATTGGGTGCTGTTTATCTGGGCAATCTCCGTTGGCCTCACCCTAGAGGCAAGCCTTGCATACTACATCAACCCGCTGCTGAACGTGGTGATTGGTATGGTGTTGCTAAATGAGCGCCTAAGTCGCTTTCAATTGATTGCTGTTGGTTTGGCTGTTGTCGGTGTGGTTTTGCAAACAATTAGCACAGGGTCCATTCCATGGGTGGCGCTCATTTTGCCAACCACATTTGCGCTTTATGGCTATGTCCGTAAAACTGTTGATGTTGGCCCCGTGCAAGGCTTTGTGGTGGAAACAACTTTGATGCTACCTGTGAGTATTGGCATTGCCATTTGGTTTGCTGCAACAGGGCAGGCCCATTTTGCCACCAACACATATGACACTTTAATGCTGATGGCCTGTGGCCCGGTTACTGCAATTCCGCTGATGCTGTTTGCCAGTGCGGCGCGGCGGTTGCGATATTCTACAATCGGAATTTTGCAATACATTGCGCCAACAGGCATGTTCTTCATCGCCATTTTCTTATTTGGTGAAACGGTAAATGCCCTGAAATTATTAGGCTTTGGCTTTATTTGGTTTGCCTTGGTAATTTATACATTCGATGCATTGAGAGCCGATAGACGTGAAAAAGCCTGCGCCAAAAAAGCCACATCAAAAATGCTTTAACTTTAGCCGCGAGTCTGTCACATTGGCTCCATGTTTTTAGACCTTGAAAAAGAATATGATAATGGCGCGCGAGTGCCGCAGTTCGCGCAAATTTTGCAACAATGGGAAATTGATGCGAAGGACTATCGCGCCTCAACACCGTGTAAGTTGGATTTAGCCTATGGTGCCCATGAGCGCCAAAAGGTTGATTTGTTTGGAACGGTGGAAAATAGCAAAGAAGCTAAAAAACAACCCCTTTTTGTTTTTATTCACGGCGGATATTGGCGCGCGTTAGGCCGCGAAACGTTTTCTCATATGGCGAAAGGCTTGAATGAAAACGGTTATCCCGTGCTTGTACCATCATATCAATTAGCCCCACACGCTTCGATTAGAGATATCATTCTGGATTTGAGTTTATTATGCGCTTGGAGTTGGCGTAAGTATGGTCGTAAAATGGTGATTACGGGCCATAGCGCTGGCGGTCATCTGGCCGCCGCGATGTTGGCAACAGATTGGGCTGATTACGATTTACCCGATGATATTGTAAGCGCTGGTCTGGGTATTTCGGGTTTGTATGATCTGCGCCCGTTGATAAAAACAAAACTCAACGAAAGCCTGCAACTTGATGATGCTGGCGCGCGTAATGCAAGCCCTTTGCAATGGCCAACCCCGCAGGGTAAAAAATTTGAAGCTTGGGTTGGCGGTGATGAATCACCTGAGTTTATTCGCCAAAGCGACACCATCGCAGCGTGTTGGCTCGGCGGTGGCGCGCCGACAAAAAGCATCAAAGTGCCAAACAAAAACCACTTTACGGTGATTGATAAATTGCTGGACAGCAAAAGCGAGATGGTAAAAGCATTGATTGGTTTGGCTTCGTAAAATGACAACAACACCCGCCCTGGTAAACATTGAAACCCCGTCTGGCAAAGGCGCTGGCGATGAAAACTTTCCCGTTGGCTCGTTTCTCATTGCTAAAGAATTGCGCCCACATGTGGCAGCTTATTATGACTTTGCCCGCGCCATTGACGATATTGCTGATGATGAAAGCGCGCCAAACGAAACCAAAATTGCTAGCCTGTTAGAAATGGACGCGGCATTAGCAACGGGTGAAAATGAAGACAACCCAGCTCTGGCCAAAGCTCATAAACTACGAAAGTCCATGCTGGAAACAGACGTTAGTCTTAATCATGGCCGTGATTTAATCGTGGCTTTTATTCAAGATTGCGAAAAAAACCGCTATCGCACGTGGGCAGAACTCATTGGCTATTGCATGAATTCAGCCAGCCCCGTCGGGCGGTTTTTATTGGAACTGCATGGCGAAGATCGCGCACATTTTCGCCAATCAGATGCCTTGTGCAATGCCCTGCAAGTCATCAATCATTTGCAAGATTGTAAAAAAGACCTCCAGCAACTCGACCGCTCTTATTTGCCAGGCACTTGGCTTAGTGCGGCAGGGGTTAAACCTGAAGATGTATTGGAAGAAAAAACCTCAAACGGCATGCGTGCTGTGATGGATCAGTGTTTGGCCGCCACGCGCAATTTGCTTGAAGAAGCCAAAGAATTACCGCACTTGTTTTATTCGCGCCGTCTCGCGATGGAAACTGCCGTCATTATCAATATCGCTTACCGTTTAGTTGAAGAACTTGAAAAGCGCGATCCCATCGCAGAGCGGATTGATCTGACCAAATTGCAATTATTGTCGTGCACCGCGCGTGGTGCGTGGTCTGGTTTTTGGCGATAACGATGTGGCTTTTCATAACCGATAATTGGCTTCATATTTTGTTGGCGTTTAGTTGGTTGGTGTTAGCTTTTGCTTGGCCGCTAAAAGGGGGTGGGTTTTGGAAAGTTGACCAGCGTTTGTCGCTAACGCCCCAAAAGTTAAAAGCGCCGCCATCAGTTGCCATCATTGTGCCCGCCCGCAATGAAGCCGAAGTGATTGCCCAAACCGCCCAAGGGCTACTCAGTCAAAATTATCAAGGTGAGTTTACGATCACTATTGTCAATGATTCTAGTACCGATGATACGGCAAAAATCGTAGAAGGGCTTGATGGTAAAAACCTAACATTGGTAAACACAACCCCATTGCCTGATGGTTGGGCGGGAAAAATGTGGGCACTTTATAACGGCATTGAAACGGCCGAGCACCAAAGCCCCGAGTATTATTGGCTCACCGATGCCGATATTTTACACAAGGCCAACGTGCTAACTAATTTGGTAACGCATGCTGAAAATAATCAAATGGCTTTAGTCTCAGAAATGGTCAAGCTACGCTGTAACACATTCTGGGAAAAGCTATTAACGCCAGCCTTCATATTTTATTTCAGCTTGATTTACCCGTTTCGCGCCGTCAATGACCCTAGCAGCGAAATTGCTGGCGCGGCTGGTGGGTCCATTCTGGTGCGCCGCCAAGCGCTAGAAGATATAGGCGGTATTAAAGCATTAAAAGGCGCGGTGATTGATGATTGCACGCTGGCCAAATTGATTAAAGGCTCAGGTCGCAATATTTGGTTGGGTTTTGGCGAACGCTCGACATCTTTGCGTGGCAACGATACGTTGGCCGATCATTGGCAAATGGTTCAGCGCTCGGCTTATACTCAACTGGGTTTTTCCCCCGTTTTGCTGGTTGCTGCAATGATAGGGTTAGCCTTTTCGCACATCCTGCCTGTTTTGCTATTTTCTTGGCCCGCATTGCTCATTATGGCTGTGATATATTGGCCCACCATAAGGTTTTATGGGTTGTCACCTATTTGGGCGTTGACCTTACCAATTTCTGCCATTTTGTTCGGTTTAATGACTATTTCTTCAGCGCTTTCATATCATTTGGGCTGGTCAAACAAATGGCGTGATCGGCAAATAGCCAAATCTTGAGGATATAAGCCACAGGTTTGCCACAAATGATGCAGATCATGGCATTTTCAATGGTTGGCTTAATGGGTGATTCAGTGCTAGATTAGCTGCTATTCGCCAACGCATTGAATATACGTTTTCCTCGGCTCATAAAAACGAAAAGAATATGTCAGTAGATACACCCCTCTTAGATCAGGTCGACAACCCTCAAGACTTGAAAAAATTAAAACCGTCTCAATTGCGCCAACTGGCCGATGAGTTACGCGAAGAAATCATTGATGCAGCAGCTGAATCAGGTGGCCATTTTGGCGCTGGTCTTGGTGTGCTCGAATTAACGGTTGGTTTGCATTATGTGTTTGATGCCCCAAAAGACCGAATTATTTGGGATGTGAGCCATCAGGCCTATCCCCATAAAATTCTCACTGGTCGCCGTGATCGCATTCGTAATATTCGTCAAAAAGACGGGCTTTACGGTTTTACCAAACGCGATGAAAGCGAATACGACCCGTTCGGCACCGCCCACTCGTCTACTTCAATTTCGGCTGGTTTTGGCATGGCCAAAGCCCGCGATTTAATGGGCAAAGACAACCACGTCATTTCCGTCATCGGTGATGGCGCAATGTCTGCTGGTCTGGCTTATGAAGCCATCAACAATGCTGGCGCTGATAAGTCTCGTATGATCGTTATTCTCAACGACAATGGAATGTCCATTGCGCCAGGCGTTGGGGCGCTGACTAACTATTTATCGCGCATTGTGTCGTCTCGACCGTTCTTGTCGTTGCGCGATATAGCTAAACAACTAACCAAAAAATTCCCCGAACCGTTGCAAGTAGCTGCAGCGCGCGCCGATGAATTTGCGCGCGGCATGGTTCTTGGCGGCACTTTGTTTGAAGAACTTGGGTTCTATTATGTCGGCCCCGTTGATGGTCATGATCTTGATACTTTGATCCCGATTTTACAAAACGTCCGCGATGCCGATCAGCTTGGCCCCATCCTTGTTCATGTGGTGACGGAAAAAGGCAAAGGCCATCCGTTCAAAACTGAAACGGCGGAAAAATATCATGCCGTTGGTAAATTTGACAAGGCATCTGGTGAGTTTTTGTCTGTGCCGTCAAACTCGCCCAGCTACACCACAGTATTTGCTGAGTCTTTGATTAAAGAAGCGGAAAAAGACGAAAAAATTATTGCGATCACGGCTGCCATGCCATCGGGCACAGGCATTGATAAGTTTGAAAAGCATTTCCCAGATCGCACCTTTGATGTTGGTATTGCCGAACAACATGCCGTGACTTTTGCTGCTGGAATGGCAACCGAAGGTTATAAACCGTTCACCGCGATTTATTCGACCTTCTTACAACGTGCTTACGATCAAATTGTTCATGACGTAGCGCTACAAAACCTGCCTGTGCGCTTTGCTATCGATAGAGCAGGGCTGGTTGGCCAAGATGGAGCGACCCACGCTGGTAGCTTTGATGTTGCGTATTTAGCCTGCCTACCAAACATGATTGTGATGGCTGCCTCGGACGAGGCTGAACTTGTTCATATGGTTGCCACATCGGCCGCCATTGATGATGGCCCAAGCGCCTTTAGATACCCACGCGGTTCTGGCGTTGGCGTAAAAATGCCCAAAGTTGGCATTCCTCTTGAAATCGGCAAAGGCCGCATTGTCAAAGAAGGTACAAAAGTTGCCTTGTTATCCTTTGGTGCGCGTATGCAAGAATGTTTGAAAGCAGCTGAAGAGCTCGAAGGGTTGAACATTTCTACCACTGTTGCCGATGCCCGTTTTGCTAAACCACTTGATACAAACTTGATTGCTGAGTTGGCCAAAAACCACGAAGTTTTGATTACCATCGAAGAAGGTTCAATTGGTGGCTTTAGTACGCAAGTTTTGCACCATTTGGCCGCCAACGCGTTGCTTGATAAAGGCTTGAAAGTACGTCCGATGTTTTTGCCAGATCAATTTGTTGCCCATGGTGCGCCTGGTGAACAATATGCAATTGCAGGTCTTCAAACCGAACACATTGTTGCCGAAGCTATCGCCGCCCTTAATGGGCAGGTAACAGCCTTTTCAGATTCAAAAGCGACAGTTTAGAAAGAGCAGAAATATGGGCTCATCTTGCAATAGTTGCAGCACTCAAAACGGGTCTCAAAACGGCCCTGTGGTTGACCGTGATGCCATCGCTAAAAAGGTGAAAAAGGCATCATCATCGTTTTATTGGGCCATGCGAATTTTGCAAAAACCAAAGCGTGAGGCGATTTTTGCCGTCTATGCATTTTGTCGTGCGGTTGATGATGTGGCCGATGGAAACATCCTACTCGAGGTGAAATCCAAAGCGCTCAAATCTTGGCGTGATGAAATCAATACACTGTTCAATTTTGGCCAAAATAAATACACAATCGTTCAAGCACTTAACCAACCTGTACAAAATTTTAATTTGCAGCAAAGCGATTTTTTGGCTGTGATTGATGGCATGCAAATGGATGCCGATGGCCCCATCATTGCCCCATCACGCGATGA
>JAMOMM010000418.1 GCA_027067085.1 Hyphomicrobiales bacterium | reverse complement strand
GCGTGGTGGTTGATCTGTAAGTAAAAGCTCCATCACCATTTTACGGGCTTTGGTGGCGCGCTCACTTGCAGACTTTACCACCATTCCATCAGTTGGTGTTCGCACGCATGAAGCAGTAAGAGTGCGCTCGCCGTCGACCTCGACCATGCAAGCGCGGCAATTACCATCGGGGCGGTAACCCTTTTGGTCGGAATGACAAAGGTGTGGAATGGTGGTGCCGTTCCTTTTTGCTACGTCCCAAATTGTTTCGTTTGGTTGTGCACTAACTGGTATTCCATCCAAGGTGAACGTAATGTTGTTTTTCATGGCTATACCTCGTCCTTAAAATGTTTGATGACGTGGCGAATGGCGTTAGGTGCTGCTTGGCCTAAACCGCAAATGGAAGCATCTTCCATGGTTTGGCAAAGCTCCTCTAACAGACCAGTATCCCATTTGTCTTCTTGCATGAGTTTGACGGATTTTTCACACCCAAGGCGGCACGGTGTGCATTGCCCGCAACTTTCGTCTTCGAAAAATTTGAGTATGTTTAAAGCGGCGGCCCGAGCGCTATCTTGGTTCGATAAAATGACAACTGCGGCAGAGCCAATAAACGAGCCGTAAGGTTGTAGCGTGTCGAAATCTAGGGGGATGTCGTTTAACTTGGCTGGTAAAACTCCAGAGGATGGGCCACCTGGTTGATAGGCCATAAATTTATGTCCATCGAGCATGCCGTCGCAAGCTTTGATAATGTCATCAATGGTTGAGCCAGCGGGGAGAACTTTTACGCCCGGGTTTTTAATCCGACCAGATACAGAATAAGAGCGCAAACCTATGCGGCCATTTTTCTCAGTTGTGTTCAAGACTTCTGGTCCGTCATAACAAATACGAGAAACCCAATGTAGCGTTTCGATATTATGGACGAGTGTTGGTCTGCCAAATATGCCATTTTGGGCGACGTAAGGCGGGCGGTGGCGTGGTAGGCCGCGTTTGCCTTCGATGGATTCAATCATGGCGGATTCTTCACCGCAAATATAGGCACCAGCGCCGCGCCTTAAATCGATGAAATCTTGTGGTATGATTTTGGCCTCTTCAAGGGCTGAAATTTCTTTTTTTAAAATCGCCAACGCTGCGGGATATTCATCGCGCATATAGATGAATATTTTTTCAGCCTCAATGGCCCATGCCGCGATCAATGCCCCTTCGAGCATTGTGTGTGGTGTTTGTTCAAGATAATAGCGGTCTTTGAAAGTGCCTGGTTCGCCTTCATCGCCATTGACAGCGAGATAACGCGGGCTTTTTTCGGCGCGCACAAATGACCACTTTTTGCCAGAAGGAAACCCAGCGCCACCAAGGCCGCGAAGGCCTGCTTGGATCAATGTGTCTTGAATTTCATCGGGGGTTGTTTCGCCATTTTGGTATGACTTGTATTTTTCATACCCGCCTTTAGCTTGATAGTTTTTCAAACTTTCGTAGTTTGGGATTTTGGGCTGAAAATCTTTCTCACTAATTGCTTTAGCAACCTTTTGAGGTGTGGCTTCATCAATGTGATTGTGGCCAATTTCCAATGCTGGAGC
>JAMOMM010000417.1 GCA_027067085.1 Hyphomicrobiales bacterium | reverse complement strand
GGGTTAGCAACACCAAATCCACCAAATTCACTTTCAATTTCAAAGGGAGCCGCCCAAAAGTTTTTTGTGCCACCAACCAAAGGCGACCCTAATGGGTTAGCTGCCACAATTGCGCCAATGGTAATATGTTTTCCACCGCCGATAGAAACTAAGCTTGAAGCAGAACCCAAACCACCCTTGCACACAGCTGTTAAAGCACCGCAACCTGCACCCACAGAGCCAATTTTAAAATCTTTACGCGCAGATGTAACCGCATCAAACCCCATCTCTCGATACGGTGCATATCGGCCCCAATTTTTGTCACCCCCATTTATCAAGTCAAACAAGATTGCACTTGGAACAATGGGAACTTTGTGTGGGCCGATCTCAAATCCGCGTCCCGCTTCACGCAACGCTGCTTGTGCGCCCGAAGCCGCATCAAGGCCAAAGGCAGAACCACCGGATAAAACGATAGCATCGATTTCCTCTACGATATTTTCAGGCGCAAGCAGATCAGTTTCTCGTGTTCCAGGCGCACCACCCATGACGTGAACCCCAGCAATTGTTGGCTGTTCACAAACAATAGCTGTCACGCCAGACTTAATTTTCTCATCGCTAATATTTCCAACGATAATGCCATCAACATCGCTAATCAAATTGCGCGGGCCTTGCAGAACATTTTTCATTAGAAACTCATTTGTATCGAGGATGCCTTACAAGGTTATTTGTTTCACAATCACCACAACATGTCCAACTCAACAGCTGTTATTTGCAGCTATTGTTTAAACAGCCCAACGTCTTAGCATTCGATCGAACTCTTTCCATAAGAGACAGAAGAGTTGTTCTTTCTTGTTTGCTTAGGCCAACTAAAAGGTCTTCTTCAACCTGCTTGACCAAAGGAGACAAAACGGCAAAAGCTTCACTCCCCTTTTCAGTCAACCGCAATACCGCTCGGCGCTTATCTTGACCATCAATATCACGGCGTAAAAACCCTGCTTGTTGCAAGCCCTTTATTGCTCGCGAAACATTGACTTTATCCATACTTGAACGTTCTACAATTTCACTGGCCGACAATGTCGTTATCGGCCCAAGAACCGCCATAGTGCGCCATTCCGAAGTCGTTAAACCATAACGCTCAGAATAAATCCTCGACACAGCCTCACTTACCGATCGATAATAAACACGTACAAGATAAGGAAAAAACTCAATAAGTTCAAAATGAGCCGTATCAAGCAAACGATGATCGACAGTTCGATCAGTTTTGTTTAAATTTTTTTCCATTCATCAAAGGTAGTTTCATTTTTAATCAATATCAAGAGCAAAATTTTGTCAGGAAAATAGCCATACTTAGAATTTATTGACCTTATTTTCTTGACATAGTTTCATACGTAACTAATTTGGTAAAAACTTTTGGGAGCCAATGATGAAAAGCTGGATTGAAAGCGCCAATAATCCTCAATGCCACTTTCCAATACAAAACTTACCATTCGGTGTAGCAATCCTGCCAAATGGGAAACAAAACTGCGTTAGTGCCATTGGTGACTATGTCGTTGATCTTGCTGTACTTGAAGCAGCAGGGCTGATTACCAGCCATAACAGTCAATCCGTTTTTAACCAGTCCGCTTTAAATGACTTCATGCAAAGTGGTGCAAAAGCTTGGGATGATGTTCGTGCATCTTTAACGACCTTATTACGTAAAGCTGGCAGCACGTCGCTATCTGCCAACGACACCTTAAAACAACAAGTCCTTATTCCACTTGATGACGTAACCTTAATGATGCCGTTTAAAGTATCTGAGTACACAGATTTTTACTCTGGCAAGCAACATGCAACCAATGTAGGCACCATGTTTCGCGGACCAGAAAACGCCCTACCGCCTAATTGGCTTCATATCCCCATCGGTTATAATGGCCGCGCTTCCACCGTAGTCGTTAGTGGCACACCAATCATTCGACCCTCAGGCCAAACCAAATCTCCCGATGCAGACCAACCAACCTTTGGGCCATGTAAACGCCTTGATATAGAGCTGGAAATGGGCGCAGTTGTTGGAATACCCTCAAAAATGGGCCACCCTATTTCTGTGCAACAAGCCGATGATATGATTTTTGGTTATGTACTCCTCAATGATTGGTCAGCCCGCGATATTCAAGCTTGGGAATACCAACCTCTTGGCCCGTTTCAAGCCAAAGCCTTTGCAACATCAATCAGTCCATGGATTATCACTAAAGCAGCTCTTGAGCAGTTCCGCACAACAACACCACAGCGCGAAAAACCATTATTAAAGTATTTACAAGAACCCAAACCAATGTCCTACGATATTGAGCTGACCGTTTCCATTCAACCAGATAAATCAAACACCCCAACCACTATTTCTCACACGAATTACAACAACCTTTATTATTCCGCCGCCCAACAATTGGCCCATCACGCTTCAAGTGGTTGCAAAATGAACACTGGTGATTTGCTAGGATCGGGCACCATATCAGGTACAGAAAAATCTGGTTTTGGGTCACTACTTGAAATAAGTTGGGGCGGGCAAGAACCATTAACACTCGATGGCGGGCAAACCCGCACATTTATTGAAGATGGCGATACACTAACTCTATCGGGCTGGGCTCAAGGCGATGGCTACAAAATTGGTTTTGGTGAATGCACAGGCACGATCCTACCAGCAATAAAAATTTCAGGAGAATAATCAATGACCAAAGGTTTCGCTTCCACTGGCGATATGACAGAAAAGAAAATCTCTTTCACCGAAGTTGGTGAAAACCTTTATGCTTTCACCGCTGAAGGGGACCCAAACACTGGGGTTATCATTGGCGATGATTCTGTCATGGTGATTGATGCACAAGCCACCCCCGTAATGGCACAATTGGTTATCGATCGAATTCGCGGTGTTACCGATAAGCCGATAAAATACGTCACCCTAAGCCACTATCACGCCGTGCGCGTTCTCGGTGCTTCAGCTTATAATGCCTCGGAAATTATTGCGTCTGAAAAATGCCAGTCGATGATTTTTGAACGCGGCCAAGAAGATTGGGATTCTGAATTTGGTCGCTTCCCAAGATTGTTTGATGCTGCAGATTCTATTCCAGGTCTCACTTGGCCAACGCTAACATTTAAAGACCGCATGACCATCAATATGGGTAAACGCCGTGTTGAACTTATGCATCTTGGCCGTGCTCACACAGCTGGTGACATTGTGGCATGGGTTCCAGATGCCGGTGTGATGTTTTCTGGTGATATTGTTGAGTATAAATCAGCTTGCTATTGTGGCGATGGTCACTTTGCCGATTGGGGAGGCACGCTTGATGCCATCAAAGCATTTAATCCAATCGCAATTGCACCAGGGCGCGGCGATGCATTGGTTGGTAGCGATATGGTCAATAAGGCCATCGAGAACACCCGCGATTTTGTTGAATCAACTTACCGACCAGTTGCCCAAGTTGCCGCAAAAGGTGGCACGTTAAAACAAGCTTGGGACGCATGTCGTGCAGAATGTGATTCAAAATTTGCTGATTATGCAATCTATGAACATTGTCTGCCATTTAATGTCGCGCGCGCTTTTGATGAAGCACGCGGCATCGATAACCCCCGCATTTGGACAGCAGAACGCGATGTACAAATGTGGACCGACTTGCAAGGTTAAAGGCAAGGTTAAAAGGGGCAGAGTTAAAAGAACAAGGCTAATAGGACTCGGAAGGATATAGGTAACATGGACAAAATATTTGAACGCCCACTTTATCCCTATGAGCGCCATCACGACCAAGATTGCGCTCAACCTGCCCGCCACACCGTTGTTGTAATCGGGGCGGGCCCAATCGGGTTGGCCGCTGCAATTGATCTAGCCCAAAGTGATATTCCCGTTGTTGTCATCGATGATAATGACAAAGTCAGTTGGGGTTCAAGGGCCATCTGTTTTGCTAAACGGCCACTAGAAATTCTCGACCGACTCGGCTGTGGCGATGCATTTGTCAACAAAGGTGTGACCTGGAATACAGGGAAAGTTTTCTTTGACGAACGCCAAGTCTTTGAATTCAATTTACTTGCAGAAGATGGACACAAACGCCCAGCCTTCATTAACTTACAGCAATACTATTTTGAAGAATATCTGATTGATCGCGTGCGAGAATTACAAGCACAAGGCAAACCAATTCAACTGCGCGGCTGCAATAAACTCATTTCAATCGACCAACATAAAGACCATGCGACAATTGAAATTGAGACGCCTGAGGAACCCTACACGCTTGAAGCAGATTGGGTTATCGCATGTGATGGCGCCACATCGCCCGTGCGCTCAATGGTTGGGCTTGATTTTGTTGGCCGTGTGTTTGAAGACAACTTCCTTATCGCCGATGTCATTATGGATGCTGACTTTCCGACCGAAAGATGGTTCTGGTTTGACCCACCGTTCAATCGCGGCCAATCCGCTTTACTACATAAACAACCCGATGGGGTATGGCGCATAGATTTGCAGCTTGGTTGGGATATTGATAAAGAACAAGAGAAAAAACCAGAAAACGTTATCCCGCGTTTGAAAGCCATGCTTGGAGACGATGTTGAGTTCGAGCTAGAATGGGTTTCTATCTATACTTTCCAATGTCGGCGGATGGAAACTTTCCGAAAGGGACGTATTTTGTTCGCAGGCGATGCCGCTCATCAGGTCTCGCCTTTCGGGGCTCGCGGCGCAAACAGCGGCTTACAAGATACCGACAACTTATGTTGGAAGTTAAAACTTGTTATCGAAAACAAAGCACCAGAGAAGTTACTCGATACTTATGATATAGAACGCATTCACGGCGCAAACGAGAATATTCTAAACTCCTCTCGATCAACCGATTTTATTACCCCGAAGTCTCAAACCAGCCGTATTTTTCGCGATGCCGTTTTAAACCTCGCAGAAACCACGCAGTTTGCCCGCCCACTGGTCAACTCTGGCCGCCTTTCCGTTCCATGCACTTACCATAGCTCACCTCTAAATGGTCCAGACGTCGCATCAATGCCAAGAAGAACCAAACCAGGCTCCCCCGCAATTGATACTCGTGTAGGCCAACAATGGCTGATAGATTTACTCGGTAACAAGTTTCATATCATTGCCATAAATACGCCAGCGCCTGCTGAATTGGAAGTTGACAACTTAACAATTGAAACCCTTCAAATCCCCGTTACAGATGAAGTCACCCAGCGATATTTAGGCGACACTAAAAACGCTATTTATCTTATCCGACCAGATCAACATGTTGCAGCTCGGTGGGAACACTTTGACCAGTCACAGATTGAAAAAGCACTACGCCAGTCAATAGGGAAAATGCTCAATGACTAATCTCAACACCAAACCAAATATCAATAATCCAGATGGGTTTTATGCTGAGTTACTTGAGCTGCATGAACACCTCGATAAAGACCAAAGCGATGCATTAAACGCTCGGTTGATACTCATTTTAGCCAACCATATTGGTGATCGAAAAGTTTTACGCCAAGCCTTTAAAATTGCTCAACTTGCCAATACATCAAACAAGGAATAGCCCTCATGAAAATCGAACAAATCCACCATGTTGCTTATCGGTGCAAAGACGCAAAACAAACCGTTGATTGGTACGTAGAAAATCTCAAAATGGACTTTGTTCTTGCTATTGCCGAAGATCAAGTCCCCTCAACCCACGAACCAGACCCCTATATGCATGTGTTTTTAGATGCTGGAAACGGTAACGTCTTAGCGTTCTTTGAACTCCCGACAAAACCAGAAATGGGACGAGATCCAAACACGCCAGAATGGGTGCAACACATTGCATTTAAAGTAAAGGATCGCGCCACTCTTATTGAGTTTAGAGAGCATTTAGAGAAAAATGGTATTGATGTTCTTGGTGTCACCGACCATTCAATCTTTCATTCAATCTACTTCTTTGACCCTAATGGCCACCGTTTAGAATTGGCTTGTCCTGATCCAGAAGAGGATGAAATGCTTGAAAGGCTTGATGCAGTAAAATGGCAAATGCTGGAAGAATGGTCAAAAACCAAAAAAGCTCCAAAACACGCCGAATGGATGCATAAAAAAGAACTACAAACAAATTAAGGGCCAAACTATTTGGTTCAAACAGTAGAGTATCGAGTAAATGCTATTTATCATATAGCATTTACAACCTATGCGCCATCGTAGGAACTGAGAC
The DNA here is from genome assembly GCA_027067085.1 of Hyphomicrobiales bacterium. Lineage (GTDB taxonomy): Bacteria > Pseudomonadota > Alphaproteobacteria > Rhizobiales > Aestuariivirgaceae > JALWJW01. The sequence continues at coordinate 1,615 of JAMOMM010000417.1, read as the reverse complement.
TAAACACCAGTTTCTTTAATTGTCTGCATTGCGACAAAAGTAGAAGAACTTGCGACATGGGGGAGTGCTGAAATACTTTCCCCCAACACACGCCGATAAGAATCTATGTCTTTAGTGCGAACTTTGAGCAAATAATCAAACGATCCAGCCACCATATGGCATTGTTCAATTTCTGAGATGCCCTGAACTGCTTCATTAAAAGCATCTAATGCATGCTGTCTGGTATCCAGCAATTTGACTTGCGCAAAAGCAACATGGCCAACATCGAGCATTTTATAGTTGATAACAGCCCTAAAGCCAGCAATGAAACCACGGTCGATTAGTTTTTTCAAACGCACCTGACAAGGTGTTTTTGACATGCCAATGCGCGCAGCCAATTCTGTAATCGTCAGTCGACCTTCCAATTCAAGAATTTGGATAATTTGCTTATCAAATCGGTCTAATTCATTAAGTTTAGATGGTTTCATAGATAATTGCTCTACATATTTCACACTTATAAGCGTTTAGCTCTTTAATTTTGGAAATTTAAGATAAAAAAACTGAAAAATCAATACTAGTTTAAGGACGAAACTTTGATTAGGAAACAAACAAATGAAAAGCTTACCAGCCCTGCGTAAACAACTCGAACAATTAGGCAGTATCGATGAAGAAGCTATCCTATCAAAGCTTGATGAAACTGCTGGTATTTCAACTCGAACGCGCAAGCAAATTGAACATCGCGCCATAGAACTTGTTAAAAACATCCGCACCAACGCTACACCAACACTCATGGAAAATTTCTTAGGCGAATATGGCTTATCAACCCAAGAAGGTGTGGCACTCATGTGCCTAGCAGAAGCACTTTTGCGGGTTCCAGATGACCAAACCATCGATGAATTGATCGAGGATAAAATATCCCCGTCCTCTTGGGGCGAGCACCTTGGCCAATCCAGTTCATCATTGGTAAACGCATCGACATGGGCATTGATGCTCACAGGTAAAGTTTTAAAGACCCACGATAGTAACAAAATCGCCGACACCTTGCATAAAACCATAAAAAGACTGGGTGAGCCTGTCATTCGTCTGGCCGTCAAACGGGCTATGCAAGAAATGGGTCACCAATTTGTATTGGGCCAAACAATCCAAGAAGCTGTTAAGCGCGGCTCAAGGTCGGCAAAAAAGGGATATACCTATTCCTATGACATGCTTGGCGAAGCTGCCTTAACTTCAAATGATGCAACAAAGTTTTTTCATTCATATTGCGATGCAATCGTCTCTTTAACACCTCATTCAAGTTCATCAAAAATCGAACAGAACCCAGGTATTTCTATCAAGCTTTCAGCTCTGCATCCGCGATACGAAACAAGCCAAAAAGCCAGAATACTATCTGAGCTTGTGCCTAGAGTAAAAGAACTAGCCATTTTAGCAAAAAATGCCCATATGGGTCTAAATATCGATGCCGAAGAAGCAAGCCGCCTCGACCTGTCCCTAGATGTTATCCATCAAACCTTGTCTTCACCAGAACTAGAGGGATGGGATGGGTTTGGGGTTGTTGTTCAGGCATATAGCAAACGGGCGAGTCTTGTAATCGATTGGCTTTATGCTTTAGCCCAAAAACTAAATCGTAAAATCATGG
>JAMOMM010000416.1 GCA_027067085.1 Hyphomicrobiales bacterium | reverse complement strand
ATGTGATGATTGCTGGCGGTTCGGGCATTACACCGATCAAATCAAATATCCGTACGATTCTAGAGCAAGAGCCTAATGCTGATATTGTTCTGTTTTATGCCAATAAAACCCGCCGTGATATTATATTTCGCGAATTTTTTAATGATTTGAAAAATCAACATATGGAGCGGTTTCAACTATTTCATATACTGTCAGATGAAAAGCCTGAGATTGAAATGTTTGAAGGCATGATGACCAAGGAAAAAACCACCGAATTGGTTAAAAAGTTGACTAAGCCAATGGAGGTTGATTACTTCTTCATTTGTGGGCCAGGCCCAATGATGGATGGCGGTAAAGAAGCGCTGATGGAAATGGGCGTGGATGAAAAGAAAATCAAAATTGAATCTTTTGGAAATCGCCCAATTGTTGAGAATAAAACTGACGTACCAGCCGCTGCTGCTGTTGAGACCGTTAAGATGGCGCAGGTTGATGTGATTGTTGACGGGGTACGCTCTAGTCTTGAAGTTCCATTTGATACGCCAAGCATTCTTGATGCGGTGCTTGATAGCAAGATTGATGCGCCGTTCAGCTGCAAATCAGGCATCTGCTCAACGTGCCGCGCCAAAGTGATTGAAGGCGAAGTTGAGATGAAAAAAGTTGAAGGCTTAGAAGCCGATGAAATTGAAAACGGCTATATTCTCACCTGTTCGTCAAAACCCAAATCAGACAAAATTGTTATTGATTTTGATGGGTGAGGCGATAGGTAAAAGGACTTAAAACGCTCTAAATGTTGTGATGGTGTGGGTGTCTTTGATGCCAGCGATGGGGTGGAGCTTTTCGGCGATGAAGTGGCCGATGTCTTGATCTTCTTCGACGTAAAATTTTACCAATAAATCAAAGCTGCCAGCGGTGGAATAAATCTCTGAAGCAATCTCTGAATCTGCAATGGCGGTGGCGACGCTATAAGCTTTGCCAAGGTCGGTTTTGATCTGAACGAAGAATGCTTTCATGGGTTTGCCTTTTGCACGCGAGTGGAGCTAATTTGTTGCTTGTTTCTCTATATCATCTTTGATGCGTATTTGGTCAAGGTTTTGATTTAACCAAAAGATAATTTCTTGACTGATTGGTTACGAATTACCTTTGAACCTTATGGTATTATCGTGCTAGGAATTGGATATGTAAACACAGGGAGGAATATCTAATGAAGCTTACATTGAAAAAAACACTACTTGCAGCCGTTGCTGCAACAGCCATTATGGCACCAAGTGCTGCAAATGCTGAAGTAAAAATTGGCTTTTTGGGCGGGTTTACTGGTCCGATTGAAAGTCTAATGCCAGCAATTGCTAATGGTGCAAAATTGGCTGCATCACAAGTTAATGCGCAAGGTGGAACATCATCTGGTAACGTTAAAGTCGTTGTTGCTGATACAACATGTGCTGATGCGACCAAAGCTGCTGATGCTGCTGACCGTCTTGTAAACACAGAAAAAGTTGTGGCTATCGTTGGTGCTCAATGTTCTGGTGCGACAATCTCTGCGGCAAATAATGCGGCAATTCCTGCTGGCGTGACAATGATTTCACCAGCTTCAACATCACCAAAACTTACAACAATGAAAGACAACGATCTTGTTTTCCGCACAGCACCATCTGATGCGTACCAAGGTGCCGTTCTTTCTCGTTTGCTTAAAGCTAAAGGCTTTAAAAACATTGCCATCACTTATGTGAACAATGACTATGGTAAAGGTTTTGCGGGCGCACTTAAAGCGGCGTTTGAAGCAGACGGTGGTAAAGTTGCAGCAAGTGAAGCACACGAAGATGGTAAAGCTGATTACCGCGCTGAAATTGGTTCTCTTTCATCACATGGTGCTGAAATCCTAGTTGTTCTTGCTTATGCAGGCGGCTCTGGCCAAAACATCATTCGTCAAGCTCTTGAAGGCGGCGACTTTGAGAAATTTGCTGGTGGTGATGGTATCGTTGCTGACAAGTTGATTTCAGGCGTTGGCAAAGGCAAACTAGAAGGCATCATCGCAACACGCGTTGGTTCTCCTGAACTTGCTGGTGCAGCTTTGTTTGCTAAAGCGGCTAAAGAAGCAAAGCTTGATCCAAAAGCAATCTTTGCTGCTCAATCATATGACGCTGCATTCTTACTTGCTCTTGCGATTGAAAAAAACGGTAGTGCAGAACGCAAAGGCGTAAACAAAGCGCTTCGTGCTGTTGCTTCAGCTCCAGGTGAAGTTATTCTTCCAGGTGAATGGGCAAAAGCTAAAAAGCTTATCGCTGCTGGTAAAGACATCAACTATGAAGGCGCTTCTGGCTCACATGAGTTTGATGCGGCTGGTGACGTTCCAGGTGTGATTATTGAAACAACCGTTAAAGGCGACAAGTTCGTTGATATCGGCGCTGCTAAGTAAGTCTCTAAAGGCGAACAGCTGCTCGCGATTAGAGTCGTTCATGTTTTCATTGACCCAGAACGACCTATTTAAGTAATTGAAATTACGGCGTTTCATGTCCTGTTTGTGATTCAAACAAAACATGAAACGCTCTAGTCGCGTAAGGCTATAACAGAATTGAACCCGCGAAGCTTTTTTGGCTTGGCGGGTTTTTTGTGTTTCGAGCAATGGATACCCCGACCGCAAGCGGTCTCGCAATGGGTATCAAGCACCGGTATCCATGTGATTTTTAATGGAGTTAGGTGGAATGAAGATTGAGGTTTGTACTCTACAAAACCGTGGTCTTAAACCCAGCAGGAACAGCAACTTCCAACAACTGAAAATCATCGGAAAAATCAGACATTGTATGCTCACGGTTTGGTGGCATGACATAGCTGTCGCCAGCTTCTAAGTCCTTGCCATCTAGTTGCATGGTGCCAGCCAATACGAAGTTAAACAGCATGGGGCAGTCGTGTTTAAGCTTGATGCTTTTGGGTGCTGAAACGGGACGCGATACTTTCACATCAGCAACGCCGTTGGTTGCCTCATTGATCTCGATGTCACGGGCTTCAAAGCCGTCTAACCGCCATGGCATCCACGGTTTACCCTCGGCAACGTGATGAACGAACTTTTGCCCGCCATACGTGCGATCAGGTTGAACTTGTGGATTTGGCAAATCCATATTGTGATCGGGGAAGGTCATGTGAGCGGAAGGAATAGAGACTTCGACCACTTCTAAACCGTCAGATGCTTCCATAACGCGGTGACGAATTTGCGGTGGTTGCAGGAAGCAATCACCGGGCGTGATTTTGCGCAAACCGCCATTGTCTTCGTACAAAACATCGACCCAGCCCTTAAAGCAAAAGATCATTTGAAAATGAACTTTGTGGTAATGGACATAATCACCCACTGGGCCAGCGTTTGGAATGGCGATGTGTGAAGCAATTACGTGGCCACCAAGACGAGAAGGGATCAAGTCGCGGTACTTCATGCCAGCGCGGCCCACCGTCCATTGCTCGCGATTTCGGCTTTCGTCATGCAGCTTTGAAATGACCAGTTCGCTGGTAGGCGGTGGCACAACAAGGGGTGGATTTGCGTTGTTAAAAACGATTTCTGTTCCGTTTGGTGCAGTCATATGAGTGCCGATTAAATCGGGGTCATTTGAAAGTAAACGAATGGTTCCTGCTTCACCATCATATTGGCGGGCAAGGCGCACGGTGATGCCATGACCCATGAGGACAGCGATTTGTGGATCATCAGACGGAAAAATGGTTTGTAGCTTAAAGCCAAGCTTGTCGTTGAAAAATTCAAGGCTTTCTGCAATGTCTGAACAGGGCAGAATGATTTCTGCAGCTTGAATATCAAGGACAGGGTTAGCCATGGTTTGTAACCTTTTCTGGTAAAACGCCTTGCGGTGCAAAACGCAAAACAAGGGTGATGGTGAGACCAATAACAAACACCCGCATTTGAAGGGCGCGCGAAATCAGATCACTGGGTGCGTTCCAATCAAACCATGCCAAGCCATAGGTTTGGATGGTTTGAAACATCAAGATTGCGGCAGGCTCTGAAATAATCCAAATTAAGTATACAAAAATCGCACCGAAAATTGCACCTAGATTGTTGCCTGAACCGCCCAGAATAACCATGACCCAAATCAAAAATGTATGGTTGAGGGGGAGGAACCCTGAGGGGTCAAAAATGCGGGTTGAGGTGATGAGTGCCGCGCCACCTAGCCCCATGAGAATGGAGCCAAGAATGAAAATTTCCAAACGGCGTTTGTTTACATTTTTGCCCATGGCAGCCGATGACACTTCATTATCACGAATGGCACGCATCATACGGCCCCAAGGGGCGTTGTAAGCGCGCTGGAGAGCGAAGTATATGACGACGACGAGAATGGTGGTGACCACTAAATAGCCTGATCGTGCAGCGATAAAACCAACATCGTTGGGGGTTGGCGTTGGCCATGGCAGTGGGGACACGGTGAGGGTGCCTTGGGTGAGCCAATCAGCATTTTTAAACACAGCTTTGATGATTTCGGCAATGCCAAGAGTGGCGATGGCAAGGTAATCACTGCGCAGGCCTAAACAAATGTGACCAACGTAATAGGCGATAATGCCTGCGCCTAAGCCGCCGACAACCCAGCCAACAAACACGGGCAAACCAAAGCCACCGATAAAGCCAGCTTTAGATTCAATTTCATCACCCACAGGGCCAAGGGTGTTCATGACAACGAGATAGGCAATTGCCCCAGTTGTAACAGCTAAGAAGGTCCGCAATTTTTTGGACACGCCAAAATGACCTGATTTGGTGATGGCCCATGTGAGAGCAATGCCGACAAGGGCGTAAACGAAAACCATGCCCAGTTCAGCGGGCATAGAAGAGTTCCAGAATTTATCGTTGACGGGAAAGCTTATCAGCATGGTTAAGAAGCCGCCAACCGCGATAAACCCCATGATGCCGACATTGAATAGGCCCGCATAGCCCCACTGAATGGTTAGGCCCAGTGCGATGATGGCGTAGCAGCTTGCTTCCATCAACATGCGTAAAGAAAAGGCGGTGCCCATTTGTGTAAATATGACAAGAATGAAAAGGCCGAGTAGACCGAAAACAATAAATTCGCGCTTGATAGCCATTACAAAACCTTTCCTTTAAAGATGCCCGTTGGACGCCAAACTAGAATGGCAATTAGTAATACAAACGGTACGACGATTTTGTATTCTGTTGGTACAAAAGCGATGGTGGAGGGCACGTCGATCCAATCGGGTATGATGCCACTGAACGGGCGCAATAAAATTGACCAGTTGAAAATGGCTAACGTTTCGGCAAAACCAACGACAAAGCCCCCTGCGATGGCACCGTAAGGTTTACCCACACCACCAACCACGGCGGCAGCGAAAATCGGCAGCAAAATGTTGAAACTCAAATCTGGTTTGAGGGTTACATCTAGTGAGAGCAAGGTGCCAGCGGCGGCGGCCAAACCGCCAGCGATCATCCATGTGGTCCACACAACGACGTTGGTGTTGATGCCAGAAATGCGAGACAGGTCTGGGTTGTCAGACATGGCGCGCATGGCTTTACCAAGGCGGCTGCGGGTGAGGAAAAAGTGTAGTGAAATCACCGCAACGATGAGGAATAGCACCAGTAGGATTTGTGGCTCGGTGATGAATATTTTTCGACTGGCTGCTTCAAATGGCAATTTAATACGGAAAATTTCTTTGTTCTCGGCAAAGTAAAAGTTGCGCGATGTGGTGCCAGCGAACAGACGCAGTACGCCTTGGATCATTAAGGTCACGCCAATGGACGCAATGACCATAACCACGGGTTTGACGTTGTTGTCGCGCAAGGGTTTGTAAAATGCTTTATCAAGCCCGACGGCAAAGAAAGCGGTCACCAGCATGGCAATGGGCATGACGACAAAACCAGTGGGCAAGCCAACATAGCCGCCAAGTTCAGGAAAGGCGACAACCAAGATGTAGCTCATAAATGCGCCAAAGGTCATAATGTCGGCATGGGCAAAGTGCGAGAATCGCAGGATGGCAAATACCAATGTCACGCCGATCGCGCCGAGGGCATAGATTGAGCCGATGACGGTGCCTGCAACGACAACTTTGTTGAAAAAGAAGATGAGTTCGTTCATTTAGGGCCTATGGACAATAAAGGTTATGGCGCTGGCGATTTGCATTTGTTTGCTGGCAAGCTTTTCACGACGTGATAGTATTTGTACTTTAAGGAGCGAAAAGCGCAGTCCAGCGAGCAAATGCATATCGTCCCAAAGGGATTTGGCAAAATTGCTCCAGTATCGCACTGATCGTCGTTGAATATACATGTATGTCCTTCCTCCTCACACTACGATACTGAACCAATTTGGCCAAACCAGCACCGTAACCTTTATTGTCCATAGGCCCTAATTACCCACCTAAGAAACTTTTTGCGACATCTGGGTCGTTTAGCAGTGCTTGGCCCGTGTCGGTATATCTGTTGCGCCCAGCAGCTAGCACAAAACCTTTGTGAGCAATGGCAAGCGCTTGTTTGGCGTTTTGTTCAACCATTAAAATACCCACGCCTGATTTGTTGATTTCGACAACGCGATCAAAGATGACGTTCATAAAGCGCGGTGATAGGCCAGCGGTTGGTTCATCGAGCAATAGCAATGAAGGCTCGGTCATCAGCGCACGGCCCATGGCGACCATTTGGCGTTGGCCGCCTGATAATTCGCCCGCTGGCTGATTACGCTTTTCTGCAAGGTCTGGGAAATATTCATAAATCTGATCGATCAAATGGCTGAAATTATCTCGGCGAACAAAGGCGCCCATTTCCAAGTTTTCCAAAACGCTGAGCGAGGGAAAAATGTTGTGTTCTTGCGGCACAAAGCCCATGCCTGCGCGCACCAGTTTGTCTGGTGCCATGTTGGTGATGTTTTTGCCGTTTAAAAGCACCGAACCTTCGGTCACATTAAGTAGGCCGAAAATGGCTTTTAGGGCAGTGGATTTGCCCGCACCATTAGCCCCGATAATCACGCCAATCTCGTTTGAATCAATCGACATATCAATGCCGTTGAGAATGTTCATACCGCCATAGCCACCGTGCAGGCCAGTTGCGTTTAGTAACGTCATGTGGATGCCCCTTGTGCGGGTGGCGTATGTTCTGGTGGTGAACCAAAATAAGCTTCGATGACTTCAGGGTTATTGCGAATATCGCTGATATGGCCCTGTGTCATAACAGTGCCTTGGGCCATGACAATAACGGGGTCACAAAGTTTAGCGATCATATCCATGTCATGTTCGATCACAAAGAAAGTGTACCCAAGTTCTTTGTTCATGCGTTGAATATTATCGGTCAAACTTGAAAGGAGCGTGCGATTAACGCCGGCAGCGACTTCGTCGAGCAAAACTGTTTTGGCATCAATCATCATTGTACGGCCAAGCTCTAACAGCTTTTTCTGGCCACCTGATAAATTGCCCGCCAGTTCATTGCGAATGTGGTCGATGGCTAAAAAATCAATCACCTCATTGGCGCGCGCTTTAATTTCGGCCTCGCGGTCACGGACGATTGAGGGGGTGAACCATGTTGAGAACAGGTTCTCGCCTGGTTGATCGCCTGGCACCATCATTAGGTTTTCCATCGCCGTCATGTTGGAAAATTCATGAGCGATTTGAAATGTGCGTAGCAAACCTTTGCCAAATAACTCATTGGAGGGTAGGCCCGTTATGTCTTCATCACCTAATAAGATTTGACCACTGGTGGGCGCAAACGCACCTGCCAACATATTGAACAGCGTGGTTTTACCCGCACCATTTGGGCCGATCAATCCAGTGACGGAGCCAGCTTCAACTTCTAAATTGCAATCGTTCACG
>JAMOMM010000415.1 GCA_027067085.1 Hyphomicrobiales bacterium | reverse complement strand
TGAGGTGACTTTTGCAGAAAAACATTGTCCTCAAGCATGATACTTACGGACCGCCCAAAGTATTGTAAACCTTCCTGTTTGAGGAGGGTCAAGCAGAGTCACTGTATCCTTCGATTAAATATTCTTAACGTGAAATGAGTTGACCATCCAGTGACTGGAAGCATCATTTTTGACCTATCTGATGCGTATCATCAGAACTTGGTAAGCTTAGGCTTAGTTAAAAAATGAAGGATTTGGAACGATGAATAAAAAGGTAATCATTACGGCAGCGACAATTATTTCAATTGCGGTTGTATCCCCGCTTAGCACAACAGCTTATGCGCAACAAAATACCACGATGACACCAGGCTCAACAATGAAAGGTCAAGGCAAGGTTCAACAAGGCATGGGGCAAGGCATGGGACAAGGTCATGGTGGTGCAGGATCTGGTTCTATGATGAAAGCCCAAAAAATGGGCGGTATGAAAATGATGGGCCAGATGATGAAAATGCGTAAAAAAATGATGGGAAAAATGTTTATGGTTCGCAAAAAACCATACTCAAATGCCGATATAAAACGCATGATTGATGGTCGTTTAGCCAAACATGGATTTTCAAAATTACTGGTTGGTGATGTGAAAAATGGCGCTGAAAAAATGCCTAAAACAGCCATTGTATCTGTTGTTTCTCCCAAGGGCGAGTTGTTGTTTAAAGTCGAAGTTAATCGCAAGAACGCCATGGCTGCTATTATTGAATAAAAAGGTGCACACACAAAAATCACGGGTGGCAAGCGCTGCCCGTAAATAAGTTAATCTTTAGTTTTTTGAACGGAGAGTTTCTATGGCGCACGATCAAACATCGCATCACCAACAAGGTTCAGGATCAATCAATACAGATGTAAGAGATCCTGTTTGTGGTATGAGTGTAAAAATTAAAACCGCCAAGAGACATCACGAGCATGATGGTCATACTTTTCATTTTTGCAGTGATGTTTGTGCCGATAAGTTCATTAGCCATCCAACAGACTATATAACATCAAAAGATGTTGTTTGTAGCATGGATGTGGAACGTGCCACGGCAAAGCATCTCAGCGCCCATGATGGAGAGAAATACTATTTTTGTTCACAAAACTGCCAAACAAAATTTGACGATAATCCGCAAGATTATTTAGGCGACAAACCCAAAGCATCTCCAATGCCTAAGGGAACTTTATATACATGCCCGATGCACCCTGAAATTATTCAGGAAGGCCCAGGAGAATGCCCCAAATGCGGCATGGCATTAGAGCCAAAGGATTTACCAGATACATCTGATGAACCCAATCCTGAATTGGTTGATTTTACGCGACGTTTCTGGCTTGGCTTGGTGCTGTCATTACCTGTTTTGGTTTTGGCAATGGGCCCATTTATTGGATTACCCGTAGAAAACTGGATACCGAAAAGAGTTTCTATATGGATGGAGTTAATATTGGCAACACCCGTTGTTTTATGGTGCGGTTGGCCATTTTTTAAAAGGGGATGGAATTCTGTTATGAGTTTTAACCTCAATATGTTTACGTTAATTGCCATAGGTACAGGGGCAGCTTG
>JAMOMM010000414.1 GCA_027067085.1 Hyphomicrobiales bacterium | reverse complement strand
CTCTATAGCTGGCTCTTCCAGAGCTGTAGGAATAGCGGCTAAATGAATGGGAAGGTTATGATTGTTTGAAATATCAATCAACTTAACCAGCGCAGGGGTTAATTTTCCCGCATCGTCATCACGCCACCAAATAGTAGCAACATCGCCGTTTTGGTGCCAAATGTTTAATTCAGTTTCTAAATCTTGCCAAGTCGCCATGGGTGCTATTACCAGCCACCACCGCCACCGCCGCCACCGCCGCCGCCAGAAAATCCACCGCCGCCGCCACTAGACCCTGATGTTGAGGGCGGTGTGGCTTGAGCCATGCCAGCAGATACACCTGCAACAACCCCAGCAGTGGCCGCCCCTAAATCGCTCATACTCCAACCGCGAGAGCCACTATACCATGTCGGGGAATAGGCGCTATGGGCCTCCACATTGGAAACTTTTGCCATGTAACTTTCAAAAGCGTTTGACCAAGGCTTTTCAACACCAAGCCCGATTGCATAAGGCAAAAACCGTTCAAACACTGTTTGGTTTACCTCTGGCGCGCCTTTCATATTCATGCGGTCAGCTTCAGCAACAGATAGATATAGTTTGAAACCTTCAATATCTTCTGAAACCTTTTGTCCAAGATCGGTTGGTGCCCGTAGCAAAGTAAAAAACATGACATTCACAATGCAAAGAACTGCAAGGGCGATCGGCACCCAAAATGGCAGTACGGATGTTATAACAGGTATTGTGATGATAGGAATGGCAAAAAACAGCCCTAGAATAGTAAAAAATATACCTGCAATTTTTGAACTACCACCTGGAATAACATTGCCTAAACGACGCAAACCTAACGACAGAAAAACAGCCGCACCAAAAGCGCCTAAAACCGTAGAAATAATAATCGCGACCATCTCAGGCGAAGGCCACAGCATCAAAAAGAACCCAGCCAGAGTGATAACAGACAAAACAGCGCCAATAACAAAAGCACCCAAATTATCTTTAAAAAACACATTTCGAAATTCTGTCGTAATTGCGTTTTTAAAATGAGTTCTTGCTCCTTGCACACTACGAGCATTTGACTGGGTAAAAGCAATTCTTTTTCTAGAGCCAATCAGCCCCCGAAATAAGGCTTCTTCACCTTCAGGAAGGCCCTTAGCACCACCATCTTGAGCACTGCTGCCTTGGCGTTCAATCTCTAAATCAGGGCCATCATTTTTAATCAGGATTTTATTCTTAACAGCTAAAGAAACCAGCGCTGCCACAAAGGGCAAGGATGCCCCGCCACTAGCGCGAAACTTACGATAATGAATATAGCTCACTGCGGCTGGCGACAAATCTTGTGGAGGGCTGAATAATGGAATGACAATACCACTTTCAGGATCACGGCCAATTTTATCCCATGCAGTCAAATAATAAAACACAACGCCCGTGGTACCAAAGGCGAGTAACACTAGGCCCAAATTATCCCACATGCTCCAAAACCAAGTGGTAAAAACACTGGGTGCTGGCACAACACCTTTTTGCCAAGCAACGGCAACCGTCAGTCCCTCATACCTTTGTAAAGGCTTGGTGGTTTCGTAAGTGATTGAGTTTTTTGTTCTATCGCTAACAAAATAAGCACCATTTCGCTGACCAAAGCGCCCTGTAAAGGCTTGCTCTTGAACAATCTCAGCGCCCTCAGGCAATGTTATTCGCGCAATCACGGTATCAGCCGTCAAACGCCATTTATTGCCATTTACATTCCAATATAGCTCGTCAAAATCATCAAAAAATCTTAATTGCCGTGTGGTTTTATATTTGATTGTATATTCATAAACGCCATGGCGCAAAAACACATTTTCCTCACCAATATAAATGCGTTCATAATCCCCAGTACGCACAGTGCGGAAAGGTTCTCCTTTTCCATTGCGTTGAATCGCTTTGATCGAAAACCCGACATGGCGCCAATATTTTTTATTCTCGCGATAGCGAATAGGGAAATCTCGATAAATACCGCGGCGGATACTTTGGCCTTCGGCTTTTACGCGAATTGTTTCAGTAACCAACAAAGCACCATTATCTTGGACCACGATGTCAGACTTAAACAAGAGGATTCTCTCTCTTGCTTGCCCCTCAACGCTAGAAAGCGTTATTGATAATACGAGAGCAAAAACCGAAAATAAAAACCGCATAAATATTACCATCAATAGAGTTGAAACAACTTAAAATTCGACCTTTGGCACTTGGCGGGCCGCGGCATCGTCTATTTCAAAATACTCTGCACTAATGAAACCAAAATGATTGGCCACCAGGTTAGACGGGAACGATTCAACTGAAACATTCATGATCCGTACCGCCCCGTTATAATAGCGACGAGACATCTGAATCTGGTCTTCAATCTCTTGCAAGGAGTTTTGAAAATCCATTACATTTTGATTGGCTTTTAGGTCTGGATAATTTTCCATAACCGCAAACAAGTTTAACAAACCAGCACCCAGTGCACCTTCAGCTTTGCTTCGCTCTTTAGGTCCTTTGTCTGAAACATCGTTGGCGTGAGAACGCATTTTGGTAATGCCTTCAAGCAAACCTTTTTCGTGTTTCATATAGCCTTTAACAGCGGCCAACAGATTTGGAATGAGGTTTGACCGGCGTTTGAGTTGAACGTCAATACCACTCCAACCCTCCTCAACGCTTTGGCGATTTTTTACCAAGCGATTGTAAATGATGATGATGAAAAGAACGATTGCAACCGCAATAGCGATAATAATCCATAGAGTAGTCATTTTATTCTCCCGCGGTGTTCGCGTTTATCAACTCGGCACTTTAAAGGTGCCTAAAATTCTATAATAATCTAACAGTTAGCCGCTTCAAGCTGTCCACGTGCTTGTGAAAGTTCCGCGGTCGTTGTGGTCAAGCGATCAGCTAATTCTCGCATTACCTCAATACCCATATCAGGGAATTCGCGGATCATGCGCAAAAAATGCTCTTTATCAATTTTCAGCGCTTGAAGAGGTGAGCTTGCGCGCACAGTGGCCGTACGAGGCACTTCACAAAGCACCGCAATTTCACCAATAACGGCATTCTCTCCCACTTGGGCCACAACAATTTCTTTGCCATTTTGGTCGATTAAAATGTCAGCTTCTCCTGAAATAATCACATAAGCAGCATCACCAGTATCACCTTGATGGCACAGTTCTTGACCCACTTGAAACGTCATACGCTGTGATGTGAACGCAAGCAACTTTAACTTGGCTGGTTCAAGCTGCGCAAACAAAGGCACGCGCCGTAACAGTTCTACCTCTTCATTAATCGAAACCATTTCTGTTCTCCTGCATTTCCCCGCCTCAACAATTATATATGCAATTATTATATTCTATTGTGGGCTAATTTACGAGCGCTGCAAACTTGCCCTGTTTTTCAAGTAATTCTTGAGGTGTCCCATCTTCAACAATTCGCCCTTCGTCTAACACCAAAACTCGATCAAATTTAAGTGCTAAATCGGGATGGCCTAGTACCCAAAATAGCCCTTGATTTGCATCTTGGTTTTTAAGCCCTGCCAGAACGGCATCTAAAATTTTCACTAAGCTGGGATAATCCAACGCGGCCAATGATCGGTTCACAATCAAAAAGTCTGGTTGTTTCAACAGCGCACGTGCCAATCCCAATTTTTGACGCTGCGCCGATGAAAGCCTTTTTCCTGACGACCCAACATCATAGTTTAATCCAACACTAAATACTTCATCATACAGAGAGTGTTCTTCAAGAACATCACGCAGCATTCCCAAAATCGTTTCTTCACCTTGCGCAACGCCATAAGAAATACGGCCAAACAGAATGTTATCTTGAACCGAAGACGCTCCATTATAGGTTTCTGGATCGTAAAACTCTATTTCTTGCTTGAGATCACTAGGGAGACCTTTTGCAAAATCGTGACGGGCATCCAACAGCATGGCACGACGTTCATCATCAAGCAGCCCCAGCCTGTGACGAGGTTCAATATAATCAAACGTTAGGCGAATAAACATTTGTTTATCTGCCAACTCAACATCGTCAAAACCAACACCTTTTAGACGATTCAGTGCGATTTGGTAATCGGGCATTTCTTCGGCGGACATAAAGCTCAATTGCTCAAAAAACGGATGGCCAGGCTCTAAGTCGGCAAATAACTCTATCGCTGTAGCTGCCATTTCGATGCCCATTTCGTACATGGGTTTATGCAAGTGATGAGCATCCAAAACTTCATGCAAATATTCGTTTGAATAGAATTTTCGCCCTTCCAAGGCATCGCCAATTGAAGTCCCAAACAGAATGTTTTCGGCAATAGTGGCTTGGGTGGTATATTTAGATGGATCAAAAAGCTCGACCATCGCGCTATACTTGTCATTGTGCAAACGACTTTTCAAAGAGTTTCTGGCTGCTAGGATTTTTGCTGCTAAATCGGCATGCTCTGTTGGGTCAACCGTTCCACGCAAACCAAAATTCATCACGTCTGAAGACAAGCCAACGTCTTTGAGAATATCCATGATTTTCAGAACAAGTTCGTCATAATTTTCCACACCAGCGGCTTGATAATTGATCCAGTCATCATTGATGTCGAGAGTGCTATTACCAGTTTGTCGACTTTCCATTATTGTGTTTTTATGGGCTGCCTTTTCGTCACCATTATATTCTTTTTTAATCTGCGGTGCATTTTTCAATCCGTATAATAAATTGTCGCCAAAGGTTCCAAAAAACAACGAAACTTCACTTGGCACAAAACCCACACGGCGACCCGTTTTTGCTTCGGGCAAGTCTTCTAAATCTGAATTATCCAATTGAATTTTACCAAGGGTTTGCGGCAACAAACGACCAAGCGCATCGCCTAACGTCTCCCCACCAGAATTGACACCACCAACAACAGCAATACGCTCGCCGAGGCTAAAAGTTGCATTGATATTTTCAATCAACTTTGTGCCCGTATCATCTGAAATCGATAAGCCAGAAAGTTTGAAACCATCCTTTAAGTTTTCAACGGGTTCCAAAACTGCTTCTTGCAGCTGAGCATCAATCATCCCATCGGAATAAAACTGTTCAGTAACTTGAGTATATTTAACCTGTACATCAAGGCGTTGTTGATCCCAATTTATCAAATCTTTAATAGGCCCAGGTAGGTCTTTATAGGCCGCAATGACTGCAACCAATTGACCAATATCTATTTGGCCCATCAGCGCGAAATAACCACCTAAAAGGTAGAAAACAAAGGGCGTTACTTGAGCCAAAAAATTATTCAAAAATTTAACGAAAAACTTTCGTTTGAACAATTCGTAGCGAATGGAATAAATATTCCCAAGTCGAGCCGAAAAATCTGCGCGTTCATAGTTTGATGTATCATTGACATGAACGGCGGTGATACCATCGACCAACTCGCCAACGCGGCCAGCCATTTTTCGCGCTGTGAGCTGACGTTCGCGGCCCAGTTCTATGAGGCGCCGGCGCAATCTTGGAATCAGCATTGCTTGAATCGCAACGATACCGCCAGCAATTAAACCTAGCCAAAAGCTTTGAAGCATAATGAACGCCATGGCCGTTAGCGCCTGACCGCCCAGCAACACTGGCGTTACAAACGCATCGCCAATAAAGCCACCAACGGGTTCGACCTCGTCCTTGACCATGCTGGCTACTTCTGATTGCTTAACTCGCTTAAAGTGAGAAATCGGAAAACGTAAAACCCGATCGATCAATTCAAACCGCAAGCGGCGTAGCATTCTCTCACCCAAACGACCTTTGTATAGGTTGATATAAAACTTAAAAAGTCCGTTGATGATGACCAAAATCAAAAAGGAAATTGAAAGCGCGATCAGTGAATTAAACCGGTCCAATGTTAGACCAGAAAACAGTTCAAGCGTGCCCGAACTACTCATCCATTGTGGTACATCAAAAGCTATTTTTAAGAAGACTTGTGTGGATTCTTCGGTTGGAAAACCACGACCTTGAATCGGACCATTGACAATGCGTTTTGGAATATCAAGCGCAAAAAAGTACGTTGGCATCGACAATAAGACGATGGCCAAAACCCAAATTTGTTGCCGCCTCGTAAACTTCCACGCAAATTTAAAAATGCTTTCGGGAAGCGACTTGTCATCGTCTTTTTTGTGGTCTGCCAAGCTCAACCTCGATACGTCAAATTCTTACTATTTGACCATACGAGAGTTATTAAAATAATGCGAGATTTAATTGGCGATGTTCACGAGAAGTTATTTGGACATAACAATTTGTCCAGACAGTCTTTTAATGCTTTCTGGCACTGGAACATCGGTAGCTGCAAAATCTGTATTCAACACAAGGTTGCTTCGTGAGTTTAAGGTAATTTTACGCGCTAAAATGACAGTAAAGGCAGATTCTTGAGCAACTTGTCCACCTTGGTTGCCTGATCCATTTACACTTATTCGTAATTCACTTTTTGGCAGATAAATAGCACCGACCAATGACTTTGTTTTTGAGCTTGTTATTTCATGGACATAAGAGCGATTTCGGTCTGGATTCTCAAGGAATAAAATACCCGCCATTTCACTGTCTGCAGGAGCAGAAAATTCGACTTCAGCTTGGTCATGAAAACCAAAAAAGGCGTTATTGCCAGTGAAGTAAAAAACAACATGCTCGCCTTCTGCTTCCGCGTTTCCTGTAACTTCAAACTTACCAGCATCCATTATGTAGACACCTGGTCGAAATTTAGCTTCCGCGTTTCCGGTAAGCTTTAAACCACCACAATATCGCCCAGGCGTTAGAATGTGATTTCCGCTACTAAAACTCAGATTAGTATATGTACATGAATTAAGAGACACAGCGGAAAGCCCTGAAAAAAGCGTCGTCATTTGAGGGCCACTACCCACTGGGAACCGGCTGGCTAGTGGGTCAGGTATTTGAGGGCAATCTTGCACGGCAACGGGAATATAATTACTTACCCCACCTACAGCACCACCTGCAGAGCAGGTTAAGCCTGTGCGTAATTTCGCTTGGCCCCACGCTTCAATGGCACGCGCCGACTTAGAATTTGTATGAACAGAGCACCCTGTTGCCGTTAATTTAGCATTGCTGGTGGCCGTTAATGATTGCTGAATACTTGTATCCAAGGCCAAAACACATAAAGGAAGCCCGCCGAGAATTTGAGCTCTAGCCGATGCAGTAACCCGTTGCTTTGAACTTAGCCCAAGCAAACCAAAAAAAGACGTTTTTAAATCACCAGAAACATTAAGATCAACAGTTCCAGCTTTGACTGAAACAACAACTTTGACAGCAGGGTTTCCAACTTTTTCATCGATATTGCGTTTAACATAAGCGTCTGCAACTGAACTAACACTTGATCCTTGACTGCTTTGTGAGCCAGAAAGCTTCAACTCATTTGCAGCGACGAGTACGGCGGCATCTGCCACACCTTGAAGATGACTTTTTGTTGATATTTGTGAGGCATAATCAACCGCAGCTCCGCCAACACCAATCAAGCCAACGCTTGCCAGCGCAAACGAAACCGCTACATTTCCTAATTGGTTTTTGAAAAATTTTTTCTTCATTTGTTCAAATGCCCCAAGATTCTTTAGAAATCGAGCCTGACAATAGCGTATAAGTATTGAGATTTTCTATAAACCTTAGTAGACTTATTAACTGATTATTCAACATACTTGGAGCAAGGCATCTGCAACAGCTTGCAAATGCTTTTCGCTGATGATTTCGACGCATAATCAAGCACACTGCCGCCTTCACCAACCAACGCAATACTTGCTAGGGCAAATGATACCGCCACATTTACTTTTAACTAATTTTCTAAACACTATTTGCAAGCGTCCTAATCTCTCTCCAAATCAGAGACGTACA
>JAMOMM010000413.1 GCA_027067085.1 Hyphomicrobiales bacterium | reverse complement strand
TCGGCAGCAGGAAATTTCGCGCCATAATCACGCACCCGTTCATCACTCATCAAATGAACCACATAACCACGGCGCACCAATTCCTCACCCAAGGCTTGGGCTGGAAATAAGTGCCCGCCTGTGCCACCTGCGGCAAGGGCGATAACACCTTTTGAATTTTTGCTTTCTTCAATCATAAAATTTACGCCAATTGTGCTTGTAAGTGTTCTGTTTTAACTCGAACCACTGCGCGCGTACGGGTTAAGGCTAAAACCAAACCCATCGCAAATGCCATCGTCAGCAACGAAGAGCCACCATAAGAAATAAACGGCAACGTCATACCTTTTGCAGGCATCAAAGAAACATTCACTGCCATGTTAATTATCGCTTGAAATGAGAAAACCGAAACCAACCCCGTTAATGCCAAAGCAACAAAACTATCGCCCTCTTCCATCGCAAATCTCAAAACACGCAAGGCAATGAACGCCACCAATGCAATCAACAATATGCAGGCGATAAATCCAAACTCTTCACCCACCACCGCAAAAATAAAATCTGTATGCGCATCAGGAAGCGAACGTTTTGCGGCACCAGCGCCTGGACCCGTGCCAAACAAACCACCATTTTCAAATGCCTTTTTAGCCATATCAACTTGGAAGTTGTCGCCAGTACCCGGTTGCAAGAACCTATCAATACGTGAAGCCACATGCGAGAACGATTTATAGGCCACAAAAGCGCCTGCAACAGCCAAACCTATCAGGCCAAAAACATAGCGCCACGCAATCCCATAAACCAACAACATCACTGCCCACACCAAACAAATCAACGCTGTTTGGCCAAAATCTGGCTGGATAACCAACAAGCCAACAACCAAACAAAACGCCGCCCACGCCAACACGGCACCGGGAATATCATCACGCCTGCGCCCTTCTGCCAGCAAAAATGCAGCGACAACAATAAACGTTGGCTTAGCCAACTCAGATGGCTGAAAATTAAAAAAACCTAGATCGAGCCAGCGATGAGCACCCTTAATTTCAGGGCCAAACAACTTGGCAGCAACCATTAAAACCAATGCAGCAACAAAACCAATAATCGACACACGTCGCACCAAACGCGTATCAAGAAATGAAGCACCAATCAGAATAACCAACGCAGGCACCATGAAAATCAATTGGCGCTTAAAGAAATGAAAATGGTCTAATCCTAACCGATCCGCGACCGCAGGACTGCCTGCTAATGAGAACAGCACTCCAATCGCCATCAGCAATACAACAGCAAACATCAATGGGCGATCAATGGTGAACCACCAACGTGCCAACAAGCCTCTATCTGTCCGAGAAATCAACATTATGCGGCTACTCCTTTGGTGAGTTCTATGCCTTCAAGGTCACTTACAAGCCCGCGAAAAACATCGCCGCGCACTTCGAAATTTAAGAATTGGTCAAATGAAGCACAAGCTGGTGAAAGCAAGACCACGCCTTGTTCTCCAACTTTTGATGCCGCATCACGCGCCGCATGGGCAACAGCTATTTCAAGCGTGTTGCAAACTTCATACTTAACAACACCATCAAGCGTATTGGCAAAACTACGGGC
>JAMOMM010000412.1 GCA_027067085.1 Hyphomicrobiales bacterium | reverse complement strand
GCTGACAATAGCCAATTCCATACGCCAAAAAACAACGCTGTTATGCGTTATTCGCGCGATGAAACTGGACAATGGATTCAAGAGCCTGAAAATTATGCCATTGGCTTTACCCCTGATTATAAAAACGCCTCAGGCGGCGTTGGTCTTGCGTGTGGTAATGTTTTGTGGAGTACGGGCGATGCCTTGCGCAACGATCCAAACATGGCCGAACAACTAGCCCGCGGTGGTGAACTTGTTATTCACGGTTTGCAAGGTAATAAAATTTCATCTGTTCGCCCGCGCAACACACCACCTGCTTCAAGCTGGTTTGTTGATTTTGATGGTCAGTTTAATGATCCTGAAAAAGCGGGCCATGTGGGCGATGTTGCGGTTTATCGCAATTGTCAGCCACGTGCTGAAGCAGAACCTTCAGAGGGCTTTCCTCCGTTTGAGGAAAACTTCCCCGGTTGGACCCCAGAATGGGAACCTCCACAAGATTGGATCCCTCCTGTTTGGTGGCCTGAATATCCAGATTTGCGTTTAATCAAACGTGATACTCAATGTCATTATATTGGTAAGTCTTTGATTGTTGAATGTAAGTTCAAACTCATTGTCACCAATGTTGGCGCTGTGGTTTATCAAGGTCCACTTCGGGTGCGTGATAACGTCCCTGCAAATGTCACCTATAAACCTTTGCCAAGTGGCAACATTGCATGGAACTGTAATCAGGCTGGCGGTACGGGCAACCCGATCCGCTGTAAATCTGTTAACATTCAAACGTTGTTGCCTGGTCATTCGCGGACGCTATATCTGAAAATGACTTACATTGGCGGCAAGAATCGTAAGCGCATTAAAAACTGTGCTCGGTTGACTGTTATCGATGACTTTTTACCCAACAACAAAGATTGTGGATATGGCAAACCGCCCGGCCCTGATCTTAAAATGAAGAAAACCTTGAACTGGTGTGCGCCTGTAGGCCTCGGCACAATTTGCAGATACTGGCTTGATGTTATCAACGTTGGTAATGCACCATTTACGGGCTTCATGAATGTGAAGGAAATTCTTCCTGCAGGTTCAACGTTCCTTGGTGTTCACGCGCAAAGCAGGCCCGGTTGGGGCTGTTGGGCTTGGGGTGGTAATGTGAATTGCTCCATCTTTGCTAATCCTTTGTTGCAAAACAATCGTGAATGGGTTGGCATTAGGGTCTTTATTCCTGCGGGTTCTCCTGCTGGCTTAAAGAACTGTGCTCGCGTTACTGCTGCTGGCGACCCGCCACACAACAACTTTTCATGTGCTCCAGTTATTCAGCCACTATTTGCTGTATTGCCCGCGCATATGGAACAAAAGTCTTGCCCATCGGGTTGGACAAAGCAGGTTGATGGTTGGAAACCTCCCAAGAATTGGGAAGTTAAAATCGTTGACGGAGATAAAGGTCCAATGAGTTGCGCACGTCCTAAGACGGATAAGCCAACACGCAAGTATTGCCCTAAAGGTTGGAACCGTTTTCCAGCTGAAAGGTCTGTACCTAAAGGTTGGAAAGTGCAAAACATCGGCAAGTTAATATGCGCAAAACCAGGTGGGTTTACGCCACCTCCAATCCCACTTTATGGTCCAAAATGTAACGTTGGCGACCGTACATTGGCAAATCGCTATGACGCGCCAAAAGGTTGGAGAACATACTCTCGTCGTGCAAATGGCAAAGTTGTGTATTGTGCAAAACGTCCACGGGTTGACCCTCGTCCTGACCCAAGGCCCGATCCAAGACCTGATCCAAGGCCTGGCCCTGTTTGCTATGACTTTGAAAAAAGTTTCCGCAGTCAGTATGATGCTCCACGCAATTGGCGCATTCGTCCAGTATCGCGCAATGGTCGGACAATCTTTTGTGGTGCCCCATCTGAGGATTTGGCTGGACCAAATTGTCGCCCTGGTGAAACTAAATATGCCAGCAAACGGCAAGTCCCACCAAACTGGCGTTGGCGCACGGTTCGTCGCAATGGCATCACAGCTTATTGTGCCAGACGTGTCGCTTTGCCAGGTCCGCGTTGTAACAAAGGAGATCCACAGATTTCTGGTTCGTACGATGCTCCAAAGGGCTGGCGCGCATATCGCCGCGTTCGTAATGGCAAGACCATCTGGTGTGCTAACCGTGTTACACGGCCAGGTCCACAGTGCGCTCGAGGTGAGCGTCAGGTTTCTGAAACCTATCGTGCACCAAGAGGATGGCGCGTTCGCACCCGTGGCCGCAATGGCATTACCGTGTGGTGTGCCTATCGCGTGGCCCTTCAAGGACCACAGTGTGCCAAAGGTGAACGCAAAGTACGCGACAAGTATAGCGCACCAAGAGGATGGCGAGTTCGCTCTGTTGTCCGCAACGGTCGCACTATATGGTGCGCGCGTAACTCTGGTGCAGGAACTGGACCGCGTTGTTACAAAGGTGAGACGACCTTTAGGTCATCAGCTCAAGTGCCTCGTGGTTGGAGATGGCGTAAAGTTAGCCGTAATAATCGCACCATCATTTGTGCGAAAGCCCGGCCAATTGTAATACAGCCTTGTGGCCGTGGTTTAATCAGAAAGAATGGTGTTTGTGTTAAGCGCCCAGTTTTCTGTAAACCTGGTTGGCATTCAAATGGTAAGCGATGCGTAAGAAATCGTGTCATTCAATTGCCTGTTCGCTGTGGCCCAGGTTTCCACTCAAATGGCAAGCGCTGTGTCAGAAACAGAGTTACTGTACCGCGCCCTATTTTTTGCAAACCTGGTTGGCACGTAAAAGGCAAACGCTGCGTTAGAAACCGCATTGTTTGTCGGGTTGGCACTCATTTGCAAGGCAACCGCTGTGTAAGAAACAAGCCAATATTTAAGCCTGTTGTACCAAACCGTGTTGTGCCAAACCGTGTTGTACCTAGACAGCCTATTCGTTGCCTTAAAGGTCAGCGTTATTACAAAGGCCGTTGCATCAAAGGTTAGTACTGCAACCAAACAATCACAAAGCGGGAGAGTTTCTCCCGCTTTTTTTTGTGCCTTTAATTGGACGCTGCATTAAGTAAACAAAGCTGGCCAAATGCTTCAAACGCGCCGAGAGCCACCCCAACAAATTGCCGCGCCACATTACTCGCGTTGAGCAAAGCAACGTTTCGCCATGATGTTTGTAAAATACGAATGTAGATCGCAGGGCCACAACAACGACAATTAGTGCCATGCCTTTAACTGAAAAAAACTCGAATCGGATGAAAAAACTTCTGCAAAATCCTTCCGAAAGGGTTGAATTTATTCACAATTGGTCAAAATCAAGCGACAATTACGTCATTTTGGGGAATTCTCTTGATTTGTCGCATTTCGGTGCTAACTCTTTTATGCAATATGCGAGTGCAGATTAGATGATGTTCAACTCTGCGGCTCGTTTCGTACAATAATTTGAGAGATATGCTTTGACTCAAACTTCTTTTGACGCCCCAGTAAAACCTTCGCGCGACTGGATTAAAGTTCTTGCCCAATATAGTAAACCAAAAGTTTCCCGTAGTATTTTAGAGATCGCCGCTACCTTTTTAGGGTTTACAACGTTCTGGTTCGCGGCATGGTATTCTTTGTCGATCAGTTATTGGCTGACAATTTTACTTTGCATCCCTGGCTCTGTATTTTTGGTGCGCATTTTCCTTATTCAACATGATTGTGGTCATGGTTCATTTTTTGCCAGCAGCAAATTGAATGATTGGGTCGGGCGGATCATGGGTGTCTTCACGATGACACCTTACCAAGTTTGGCGCCGCGCTCATGCTATTCACCATGCTACATCTGGAAACCTTGATCGCCGTGGTAGCGGTGACATTGAAACCCTGACCGTAGACGAATACAACGAATTATCGACAAAGCAGCAAAGATGGTACCGGTTTTACCGCCACCCATTTACTTTGTTTATCATTGGCCCAGCATTTGTTTTCCTCATTCGTCACCGTTATCCGCTTAATGGTCTCCTTAAAGAACCCAAATATTGGTTGAGTGCTATTGGTACAAACTTGGGTATTATTGCCTTGGCTGGCGTGATGATTTATTTTCTGGGCCTAGAATCTTTTCTGCTTATTCAACTACCTATGACCGTTATGGCCGCTTCTATTGGCGTTTGGATGTTTTATGTTCAACACCAGTTTGAAGATACATATTGGGCAGAAGGTGATGAATGGAATCACGCAGATGCTGCCCTTTACGGTAGCTCTTATTATGCCCTACCTCCATTATTTGCTTGGCTAACGGGTAATATTGGCATCCACCATGTGCACCATTTATATGGCCGCATTCCATTTTATCGTTTGCCGCAAGTATTGCGCGACAATCCTGAGCTTGGTGAAATTCACAAAATTACATTTTGGCAAAGCCTATCATGTGTGAAATTGCAATTGTGGGATAACAACAAACGCAAGCTCGTTTCTTTCACCACTGCTGCTCAAGCTTAATTAGTCAAAAAATATAAGTCGACATTAGAGTGCTCCATGCTTTGTTTGAATTCAAAACACAGCATGGAGCGCAATAATTTCAGCCTCTTGAATAGGGTTATCTGGCTTTTATGTAAGCTAGAGTCGTTCTGGTTTACATTGAACCAGAACGACCTACTTAAGGTATTGATAATGTCCCATTAGCTTAGTTGGTCTTGATAGCTAAAGAGTACTGGCGTGCCACCTGTGTGCCAAAATAAAATATTCTTGCCCGCAATCACACCGCCTCGTGCCTTCTTGATTATTGCAGCCATCACCTTGCCCGTATAAACGGGGTCAAGAAACAGCCCCTCTTTGTTTGCAGTTAATAAAATCGCTTGTTTGGTTTGGTCATTTAACATCCCATAGCCAGGCGCTAATGTGCCATCAAAAACATCAATATCACTATCACTTAGCCTGAGTGGTAACCCAGCTCCCTCTATAAGGGCATTGGCGCGTTCAAGCACCCGTGGTTTTTGCGCCTCAACACCACGGCGAACACATACCCCTTTAACAGGTGTATCAATACCTAACGCGCGCAAGCCAACAAGCAGCCCCGCATGCGTTAGCGCACTACCAGAACCTATATAAATCTCATCAAATGCTTGCAGGTGCTTATGACTGGTTTGCAACTGCTCACTCAGTTCAATCGCTGCATTTACATAGCCATAGCCACCAAGGGGAAAATGTTTGGGCCCAAGGTGAATAACATATGGCTTTCGCCCCTCAGCGGCCAATTTACTTGCCAACACCGCCATTGCAGCATCAGCCGCCGCCTCGTTCTCGCCTTCGGGGAAATGGTGAATAACCGCACCAAGAAGCTTATCCAATAATACATTGCCATTATCGCGATAAAGTGGGCTTGGATCGGAAACACGCTCTTCAAGCTGCACATGACACTGCATATTAAGTTTACCCGCAACAGCGGCAACCGAGCGAACAAAATTAGACTGTACCGCCCCTGTAATCAAAACAGTGTCAGCCCCCTGTTCCAGTGCTTGGCCAAAGTAAAACTCAAGTTGACGGATTTTATTGCCACCAAAGGCAATGCCTGTACAATCATCGCGCTTTACAAAAAGCGACAACCCCAGCTCTTTGCCAAGGTTTGGCATCTCTTCCAGTGGCGTTGGCATATGGCCCAATTGAACCGTTGCAAATTTGGCCACAGCTGCTTTAAGGGCAGTTTTACTTGAGTTTAGTGAAGACACGATTTGCACCAGTTAAAGAAGTTCGAAAAAAGAGTTTCGCTCGCTAATGGGCATTGGTTAGGAAAATTACTCACACAACAAGTTTAAAACGCTCATGAGCAAGTTGTTTTGTTTCATCAATCTTAGCATCTTCGTCAAGCAACCAAAGTTCGCCTGTTGAAATATCAAACCATGCACCATGCAACTTTAAACGTTGCTTTTTTTCCAGAATTGAAACGCAAGGAAAAGAGCGCAAGTTTGTTAAAGAATTACAGACCGACAATCGTTCTAAAACCGTATGACTTTCAGCGCCACAAGCACTTTTGTGGCCATCTACCATAGTTGCAACAGGTTTCAACAAATCCATCCAGCGACCAATGAAATCGCCAGGCGATAGCGGTTCAAGATCAGGGTCCAACGCAGCAGCAACACCGCCACATCGACCATGACCCAAAACAATAATATTGGTAACCTTTAAGCTTTGCACGGCAAATTCTAAGGCTGCCGATGTTGCGTGATGGGTGTCGTTATCTTCTGGCGTGTATGGCGGCACCAAATTGGCCACGTTACGCATCACAAAAATTTCACCCGGCAAGGAATTAAAAATAGTTTCAGGGGCCGCTCTGGAATCACAACAAGCAATCACCATCGTCGTTGGTTTTTGCCCCGTGGTCGCCAAGCGCTCATAGCGCTCGCGTTCGCGAACAAATCTCCCACCGCGAAAATTGCGATACCCTTCAAGTAAACTCTCTGGAAATTCTGTCATGCTTACTAGATATAGTGGGCCGCGTTCTATCGCAATCAAAAACGACATTGGGCATCTAAAATTTTTGTTATTCATCACTGGACAACCCATAGGGAATGAGGGTTTTCTCACTCCCCATGGATCAATGTAATAAACGACTTGTTGTCTAAATTACTATTTTCCAAAAAGCCTCTTTACCTTCGTCAATTCTCCTTCGCATTTTACGAGCCAAGCCCTGATGCAAAAATGATGGTGCTTGGTTTACTTTGGTAAAACAAAACTTTTTTGGCAAACTTGTATAGAGCGAACGCGGCGGCTTGCTCCATGTTAGTTTTTTCAATCGGTTACCCG
This sequence comes from Hyphomicrobiales bacterium, assembly GCA_027067085.1. Taxonomy (GTDB): domain Bacteria; phylum Pseudomonadota; class Alphaproteobacteria; order Rhizobiales; family Aestuariivirgaceae; genus JALWJW01. Next base: position 1,113 of record JAMOMM010000412.1, on the reverse strand, counting down.
TTTCAAAATCATGCAACCAGATCTGCTTGATACCAATTTCCTTAATGAGGAAAAACAATGTGGCAGACAAAATTGCTTCTGACCAAATTTTAACATGAGGGTCAAGGTGCTCGCTTACATAACGCTGAAATTTTTCTTTGGTTTTTGCATCAAGTGTTTTGGATTTTTGAACGTGCTCAAGTTCCTCATAAGCATTTCGAATCCAGTCATTTTGCAACTCCTCAATCAACGCTTCACCACAATCAAGGTCAAGGTCAATGCGTGCCCACGATAACGTGGTACGGCCCTTTTTATTGATAGGGTGATCGCGGTATGAAAAATCCGCATCGCGATATATTTTCAACAATTTTTGATGTGCCGCATCATGGCTGCGATCAAAGTTTAGTTGCAAGACTAGGTTAGTTCCTGTTCGCGATGTTTGATACCAACTACGATACTTTGATTTTCTCCATCCCCAAAGGCCCAGCGTTAAAATATAGCTTTTGGTTTCAATCGGCCATGCCAATGCAAAATCATTGAGTGACAGTTTCCCACCACCACAACCCGACAAAACGCTCTTCACGGCAGGTCGATCGAGTAATTTTGCATATGGAGACGCTTTGATTTGAGCAATAGAAATCTCACCTTTCATTGCATACTCAAGCAACATAAAAGCGTAACGATCTTGGTGATAGCGAAAAACTGTTCGCTCATTTGGTAACATCGCGATGATGTCATTTGCCAGTTGAAGTTCCATTAGGATACTCACCGTTCCTTAATGAAACCGCCAATCTTTCAAAACTCTCATCTGATTTTTGGTGCAGTTCTGCCCTTAGTACAACGAGCAAATCTCGTTGACTGTCAGATGCGACGACGCGCATTGAATCGTGTTGATTCAAGATGAGAGTTTGAATCCGAAAACAGTTTCAAGTAATTGATTATAAGGGACTTAATTTAAATTAATGGCGCTATACAGCAGTAAGAAGTACAGGGCTTTTAATAGTAAAATTAGATGTATTTGTTCGTTTTGAAACGACATTAAAAATCATAAACATTATTGGCTGTACTCCTTTTATTTTTCGTATTTCATTAAAACCAAGGCGTGCGCTTGACTTGCCTTCCTATAGGAGGTCG
>JAMOMM010000411.1 GCA_027067085.1 Hyphomicrobiales bacterium | reverse complement strand
ACCGCGTCCTTTACTTCGACCAGCTGGTTTTCCCTTTTTGCCGTCGCTTATCATTTCAAGTTTAAGACCGCCCGAAACAGGGACAGCTTCCAGCAAACGAACACTTACCTTATCACCCATGGTAAAGGTTTCACCTGTGCGCTCACCAACCATGGCGCGCTTTTCTTCGTCATAAATGAAGTAATCGTTCCCAAGGGTTGCTGCAGGAATAAACCCATCGGCACCTGTTTCATCAAGGGCGATAAACAGACCAGCGCCAGCCATGCCAGCAATTCGGCCATCAAATATTTTGTTGATTTCCCCCGAAAGGAAATTGGCGATCATACGGTCTTTCGTGTCGCGTTCGGCAAGCATTGAGCGGCGCTCGGTAACCGAAATTTCTTCAGCAATTGTGTGAAGATTTGATTCTTCTTCCTTAGTGCTCCCATCACCACCAAGACCAAGAGCTGAAATGAGCCCACGATGGACAGTAAAGTCTGCATAACGCCTAATTGGTGAGGTAAAGTGAGCATAACGGCGAAGGTTCAAGCCAAAGTGGCCTAAATTATCTGTTGTATAAACAGCTTGAGATTGACTACGCAACACCACTTGATTGATGACGTGCTCCAATTCAGTATCTTTCACTTTTTCAAGGATTGAATTGAAGTTGGCTGGTTTCATCACTTGGCCAGTTGGTGCCGTCAAGTCTAAGGTTTTAAGGAAGTCTGCTAACGCAACAAGCTTTTCAGCACTAGGCGCATCATGGCTACGGTAAATAAAGGTACGCTTTTTATCTTCTAAAGTTTCAGCAGCAGCAACATTGGCTTGAATCATAAACTCTTCAACCAACTTGTGCGCATCAAAGCGATCAACGATTTTTACATCTTCAACAACGCCGCTTTCACCAATAACAAGTTTTCGTTCTGGTAAATCAAGTTCTAAAGGTTGGCGCTTGCTGCGGCCTTTCTTCAGGACGGCATAGGCCGCCCATAAAGGTTTCAACACGTCATCGTATAATTCTTGGCTAACAACGCCGCCAATGGCATCTTCTTTGCCATCAATAGCATCTTGTGCCTCTTGATAAGACAGTTTGGCAGCTGAACACATAATGATGCGATCAAAATAATGGCGCAGTTTGTTGCCTTTTTTGTCAAAAGTCATGAAGCAAGCAAGAGCAGGCCGATCAACTTTTTCTTTCAGCGAACACAAGTCAGTCGATAGTCGTTCTGGCAACATCGGCACAACACGATCGGGCAAATAGGTGGAATTACCCCTTTTGCGCGCTTCATTATCGATCAATGATTTTGATTTCACATAATATGCAACATCGGCAATTGCGACGATAATATTTACACCACCAAGGTTTTCTTCATCATCATCAGCTTGGGCAAAAATCGCATCATCATGGTCACGCGCGTCTGGCGGATCAATGGTGATGAGCGGGACATGGCGCAAATCATTATGATGGTTTGTTCCTTTGGGTGAAATTTCTTTAAGGGCATTGGCTGTGTTTTCAACAGCTTCAGGCATATCAACAGGAATTTCGTGTTCTGCCAAAGCAACCAGCGAGATATTTTTCTGCTCTTGAATATTGCCGAGACGTTTAACAATACGTGCAATTTTTAATCCGTGTGTACTGCCACGTGCCACTTCAAAACCAACCAGCTGGCCATCTTTCAAACCACGCTCATCAGATGAAGCAACAACAAACTCAAAGCGAGACTTCTTGTCAGTTGGTGTGATGCGAAAGCCTTTAGACATTTGGCGAATAACACCAAGAGCGTAAGGTTTTTCCTGATCCAGCCGCTTAACGATAGTGGCCATGTAATCATATTTATCATCGGTGATAGGTACAGGGCGAGCCAGCACAATATCACCCACACCGATAGCTTTTTGCTTAGGGCCTTTTAAACGCTCGTTCTCAGCCTTAATCAAAACAGCGGGTGGTTTACCGTTTTCATCATCCCATTTAACGACTTCTGCTTGAAGTTCACCGTCTTCATCAGTTCCAGTAATTCTCATTACACAAACTTTTGGCAGGCTGGTGGAGGTAACAATTTTGCGATCCTCTACACGCAATTTTCCAGTTTCACGCAATCGAAGCAAAGCATCTTTAAGCGCAATGCGATGATCGCCTGTCAATTTAAAATGACGCGCCACTTGGTTTTTGCCAATTTTTCCTGGTGAATTATTGACGAAATCAATAATGGCAGCATCGCTCGGAAACCCAAAAGCTTTTCTTTTGTTTTTCTTCTTCGCCCATCCTGACTTTTTCTTAGATGAGCTTTTATGTTTATTCGGGCGGTCTGCCAATGGAGGGGGTTATCCTATTTCTTTGTTGCAGGTTTTTTGGTTGTTTTTTTAGCGGGTTTTTTGGCCGCTTTCTTTGCAGGTTTTTTAGCAGCCTTTTTCACAACCTTTTTCTTGGCTGCTTTCTTAGCAGGCTTCTTCTTAGCCTTTTTCTTGGCTGGGCCTTTAGCAATTTTAGCTGCGATTAGTTCAACGGCTTGTTCAAGCGTTATATCATTTGGATCGGTTTGTTGTGGCAAGGTGGCGTTAATTTTGCCGTATTTGGCATAGGGGCCATAGCGACCGTCCATAATTTTAACGGTGCCTTCGCCATCAGGGTGCTCGCCAAGATCGCGCAATTCACTTGCACTTTTGCGCTGATTGGCTTTCTTTTCAGCCAAAACAGTAACGGCACGATTGAGGCCAACCTCAAAAATCTCATCAAAACTGCTCAAGTTTGCATAGGTGCCATCATGCAAAACAAATGGACCATAACGACCAAGGCCAGCGGTGATGTTTTTGCCCGTTTCAGGGTGTTCACCAACCAAACGTGGCAAGGTCAAAAGTTTCAACGCAAGTTCGAGATCAACAGCTTCTGGGTCTTGCCCTTTTGGCAATGACGAGCGTGGTGGTTTAACGCCTTCTTCTGCCACACCTAATTGTACATAGGGGCCAAAACGGCCTGCATGGCGTGTGACAGGTTGGCCTGTTTCTGGTTCATGGCCTAGCAAAATACCTTCAGCAGGAACAGCAGATTCGCCCTCTTTGGTGCCAAGTTGGCGAGTAAAGCGGCAATCAGGGTAATTTTCGCAGCCAATAAAAGCGCCAAAACGGCCAATTTTCAACGACATCTGACCATCATCGCAAGATGGGCATTTGCGTGGCGGGCTGCCGTCTTCCTTTTCAGGGAAGATATGAGGCCCAAGGACTTCGTTAAGCGCATCAAGAACAGCGGTAACGCGCACGTCTTTAATATCAGCAACAGCGGCGCTAAAGTCTGTCCAGAAGTCGCGTAGAACGACTTTCCATTCTGCTTGCCCCGCTGAAACCTTATCAAGAAGTTCTTCAAGGTTAGCGGTGAAATCATATCCGACATAGCGCGCAAAGAACGATTCAAGAAACGCTGTAACCAAACGACCTTTGTCTTCTGGAATCATTCGTTTCTTTTCAAGTCGAACATAGTCCCGTTCGCGAAGGGTGCTCAAAACTGACGTGTACGTAGAAGGACGGCCAATGCCCAACTCTTCCATCTTCTTAATCAGTGATGCTTCTGAATAACGTGGCGGCGGCTCAGTGAAATGTTGATTACCAGCCAGTTTTTTAACGCCAGATTTATCACCGCGCGCCAGAGAAGGTAGGCGCTTGCCATCGTCTTCATCTTTATCATCACGGCCTTCTTGATAGACTTTCAAAAAGCCTTCAAATTTCATTACAGAGCCAGAAGCGCGGAATGAATATCTTTTATCGTCATTTCCTTGGCCAACAATATCGGCACTTGTTTGCTCAAACGTTGCACTTTCCATTTGGCTGGAAATAGCTCGTTTCCAAATAAGGTCATAAAGCGCAAGATGGTTTTTATCCAAAATAGCAGCGACTTCGTTTGGCGCGCGCGAAAGGCTTGTTGGACGAATGGCTTCGTGAGCCTCTTGAGCATTTTTAGCTTTCGTTTTGTATATACGCGCTTGTGGCGGAACAAAGGGCTCACCGTACTTACTCTGAATAACATTTCGCGCTTGCGTAATGGCTTCGCCGTCCATTTGCACACCGTCAGTACGCATATAAGTAATCAGACCAACAGTTTCCCCATCAATGCTAAAACCTTCATAAAGCTTTTGTGCAACACTCATTGTATCGCGAGCAGAAAACCCAAGTTTGCGCGACGCTTCTTGTTGAAGTGTCGATGTTGTAAACGGTGGGCTTGGATTACGTTTAACAGGCTTGCTATCAACATTTTCCACATGCAACGGCACATTGTTCAACGCCGTTTCAATTGCCTTTGCAGAAGCTTCGTTGGGAATATCAAACTTATCAAGTTTTTTACTATCGATAGACCAAAGTTTGGCACTGTAGCCTTTACCTTCGCCAGTTTGTAAGTCTGCTTCAATTGTCCAATATTCTTGCGAGTTAAACGATTCAATTTCAAGTTCGCGCTGACATACAAGGCGCAGAGCAACAGATTGAACCCGCCCAGCCGAACGCGCGCTAGGTAACTTGCGCCATAACACTGGTGATAGAGTAAACCCGACGAGGTAATCTAAAGCGCGACGAGCCAAATAGGCATCAACCAATGCAATATCGATGTCGCGTGGATTGTCCATCGCTTCTAAAACAGAGCGTTTAGTAATGGCATTAAACACCACACGCTCAACTTCAAGGTTTTTCAACCCGCGTTTTTTCTTCAATAATTCAAGCACATGCCACGAAATGGCTTCACCTTCACGATCCGGATCGGTCGCGAGAATTAATTTTTTGTCTTCATCAGCAAGCAAAGCATTGGCAATATCATCGACGCGTTTTTTTGACTTTGCATCTTGTTTCCAAGACATGGCGAAATCTTCATCTGGCAATACAGATCCATCTTTAGGTGGTAAGTCGCGTACGTGGCCATAGGAGGCAAGTACGACAAAGTCTTTGCCCAAATACTTATTGATGGTTTTTGCTTTTGCGGGGGATTCTACAACGACGACTGCCATATTCAGTGTGCTCTTATTTTAAAGTTCAAATAAAAAAATAATCTTTGACAGCCCGTTTAGTCTAGTTTGGTGGGCTTGTGCAAGAAGTTTCAATGTTTGTTTACCCGAGGAAGGAATTAGACTGCGGCAATATATTTCTATTTTTCTAGTAAATGCACGTAAAAGTTGCTTGTGTCATAATATATATATTTTAAATTGAATACGGGTACTGATTTGCGGTTATTTTACCGCGCTGGGAAAAAGGTAATAGAAAATGGCGAAAGCTCAAAAACAAAATGAAACTCATTCCACCAAAGCAGACGACATTCTTAAACAAGCTTTTGATGCAAGACAAAATCTTCCACACACCTTAGATAAGGCAGAGACAGCGGCATACATATCCGATGTTGTTCTGCAGCTACGTAATATGGCCAAAAGTGCCGATTTAAAGTTCTTGGTTTATTTCCTTGAGATGTCATTCCAAGAAGCATTTAGCCAATCAATTGGAGAAGGCAAGAAATAGGCATTTAGATAGTTCGCCTTTGAGGGGAGCGGTAAAAACCCATCAATGGCGTTCTTTTAACGTTTCATCAGGCAATTTCATCATGCTAATCTTCATCATGATGTGTGGTTGAGACGTACTCTGGGTCTTCTTGTCCATTACGCTCAAATTGTAAAAAGTCATAATAGCCGCACTTTTTCGTTCCAGGAAAATCACGGCAGATGGCTGGACGGGTTTTATAAATCGTGCAACGCCGCTCTTCTAAGTGAAAAAAATGGCAAATCCGACCATAGTGTGCATCAGGTTTGCGCTTCATTATCCGCTTATAACCGTGGTCTTTGCGTGTGAAACGTTTTTCAGCTTCTTCAAATGAAACATCTTGGCCTTTTGCAAGCCTCGTCACATCACGTTTGGTTAAAACGATGACGGGATAGCTGCAACAATAGCCAGGGCAATTCAAACAATCATACTTTTCTTTACTCATGAAAATCGTTTAGGGGAAAACGTCATAAACAGCAATTAAAGATGTTATAATTTCACCCACTGCGGCAACTTTTTACCGTTGAGTGGTTGTTTCAGCGTCAAAACAAGCCTATAGAAGCGGCCAATTCCTACGAGAAAACTCGCAGAATCTCACATATTAACCGGAGTATAGCTAATGACCGGAATCCTCGATATTACCGCACGAGAAATCCTAGACAGCCGTGGAAACCCAACAGTTGAAGTTGATGTAACACTTGAAGATGGCGCATTTGGCCGTGCTGGTGTGCCATCAGGCGCCTCAACAGGTGCCCACGAAGCCGTGGAATTGCGCGATGGTGATGCAGAGCGTTTTGGCGGCAAAGGTGTTTTAAATGCCGTTGATTTCGTCAATAACGAAATTTTTGATGCTTTAGAAGAAGCCGATGCTCGCGACCAAATCTCAATTGATATGGCGATGAACTCGTTAGACGGCACACCGAACAAATCTCGTTTAGGCGCCAATGCAATTTTAGGCGTATCACTCGCTGTTGCAAAAGCAGCCGCAGAATCAGCTGGTTTACCGCTTTACCGATACGTCGGTGGTGCTGGTTCACATATCTTGCCTGTGCCAATGATGAACATCATCAATGGCGGTGAACACGCCGACAACCCCATCGACATTCAAGAGTTTATGATTGTTCCTGTGGGCGCAGAAACCTGCAAAGAAGCTATTCGCATGGGCGCAGAGATTTTCCATTCGCTCAAAAAAGGTCTGTCCGATGCAGGCCACAACACCAATGTGGGCGATGAAGGCGGTTTTGCGCCAAACCTTTCATCCACCGATGATGCACTTAGCTTCATTATGAAATCAATTGAAGGGGCAGGGTATCGACCAGGCGAAGACGTTCACCTTGCACTCGATTCTGCATCAAGTGAGTTTTACAAAGACGGCAAATATAACCTTGCAGGTGAAAACAAAATCCTTGATTCTGGAAAAATGGCAGCATACCTCGCTGATTTAGTCGCGCGCTATCCGATCATTTCCATTGAAGATGGAATGGACGAAGATGATTGGGAAGGCTGGAAAGCCCTTACCGATGCGGTTGGCTCAAAATGTCAATTGGTGGGCGATGATCTATTCGTAACCAACACCGAGCGGCTTTCTAAAGGCATTGAGATGGGTGTTGCAAATTCGATTCTTATCAAAGTCAATCAAATCGGCACGCTGACAGAAACATTACGCGCCGTACAAATGGCTCACACGGCTGGTTACACTGCGGTTATGTCTCATCGCTCTGGTGAAACTGAAGATTCAACCATAGCCGACCTTGCGGTTGCAACCAACTGCGGACAAATTAAAACAGGTTCACTGTCACGTTCCGACCGATTAGCAAAGTACAATCAGCTCATTCGTATCGAAGAAGAACTTGGCGATCAGGCTATTTATGCAGGCACATCAATTTTGAAGGCATAAACCGTTCATTCGGCAAACTCCTAACCAAGCATTAACCAGTAACACCGCAATGTAGGCATCTATGATTCTTAACTTGTGTAGTTACTGGTTTTTTTATGCGCAAATCCCAACGATCTCTATTTTTTGATCTGTCTGTATTTTTCGGCTCCATTGCTGTTTTAAGCTATTTTGGTTGGCACGGGTTTTACGGCCCACGTTCTTTTGACCACGCCGATGAAGTAAAGGCTATTGTTAAACAACAACAAGAGATCACGGCAAAACTGGAAACAGAAAAGAAAACTCTAAATGCTCGTGTTGCATTGTTGCGACCCCAGTCCATTGATCCAGATATGCTAGACGAACAAGCACGAAAGCGGCTTGAATTTGCTAAAAATAGTGATTTTTTGGTTGTTAATCAGTAAGAATAAACCAAAATTAGGTTAATTCGACGAAATTTGTTCTATTTCAATAACTTAACACCTCTATTTTTTTTACCCTTTTCTGTTATGATGACCGCAAATCAAGCCAG
>JAMOMM010000410.1 GCA_027067085.1 Hyphomicrobiales bacterium | reverse complement strand
AAGTCATCTGCGTCTTGTGGCAAAAATTGCCATGGGTTATCGCGGTTATGGTTTGCCTGTCAGCGAAATTATTTCAGAAGGCAATGTGGGCCTTATGCAAGCGGTCAAAAAGTTTGATCCAGAAAAAGGTTTCCGCTTGGCCACATATGCAATGTGGTGGATTAGAGCTTCTATTCAAGAGTTCGTGCTGCGCTCATGGTCATTGGTGAAAATGGGCACAACGGCGAACCAAAAAAAGTTGTTCTTTAATTTGCGTAAAATCAAAGGTCAGATTAACGCGCTTGAAGATGGTGATCTACACCCAGACCATGTGGCTGAAATTTCTGAACGCCTTGGTGTTCCCGAGGATGATGTAATTTCTATGAATCGCCGTATTGGTGGTGATTCATCGCTTAATGCACCGATGAAAACGGATGGTGAAGGTGCTGGTGAGTGGCAAGATTGGCTGGCAGATGACACCGTCGACCAAGAAACAGAGCTGGGTGATACTCAAGAGCACAATATGCGTATGGATTTGCTTAATCAGGCGATTGGTGATTTGAACGAGCGTGAGCAGCGTATTTTTCGCGCGCGCCGTTTGAAAGAAAATCCCTTGACGTTGGAAGACTTATCGCAAGAGTTTAAAGTCAGCCGTGAGCGCATTCGTCAAATCGAAGTGCGGGCCTTTGAAAAGGTTCAAAAATCTATGCACGATTTGGCGGCAAAGGCTGCTGCTTAAACTGTAAATAAAAAAACCAACAACGCCCGCTTGCAAATAAGTTGCAGGCGGGCGTTTGCTTGTTTAGGGTTGTTGTAATTAAATTTAATTGGCATGCGCCAAAAGGGAGAAGTAATGTCTACTGCTAATTTGAAGAGAATCGCTAAAGATGCGAAAGACGATGTTAACGCGATTTTTGACGCAAAGATGACAACAGAACAAGAAGGTCAAGTGGCAACGATTATTGAGAATGCGGTTATTAAAGCCTTGCTCGAAGGTCAACACCGCGCTGTGGACGCTGCACTAAATTGTTCCGATGCAGAGCAAGACATGGCCCACAAAATCGCCCGCAAAATCAGACAAAAGAATGACCTTCTGATCGCTAATTTGACCTCATTGCGTTAGATCGCATAGCGCTTCATCTCATCATAAATCGGTTGGGCTTGGTCTGCGATTTTTTGGAGGGTGGGTGAGAGGTTTATTGGCTTGGGTGTTGGTTTGCCAAAACCTGTGCCTTGGTGGGCGGCGTTGTACCAATGGCCTTCCCATACCCCGTCGCCAAGTAAAAACCCTGAATCAAACACTGATACCATGGCTTGTGCTCGTGGTCGTTGACTGGGGTGGTGTTTTGTGACCTACGACACAATTTCGGCCTGTATTTTTAGCTTCATATAACGCTTTGTCGGCACGGGCGAACCATTCGTCAAAAGTTTCGTTGTTTTGGTATGATGCAACACCAAAGCTGGCTGAAAAGCGTTCGTGTGACGGTAGTTTTTCAATAGGGGAATTGTTAAAGGTTGAACGCAAATTTTCTGCAACTAACACACCACCTGCTTGGTTGGCATTCCATAAAATAACGCAAAATTCTTCACCGCCAATTCGTCCAGCCAAAT
>JAMOMM010000409.1 GCA_027067085.1 Hyphomicrobiales bacterium | reverse complement strand
GACCCAAGGCATTTTGACAAATTATGAGGTGGTTAAACAGGAGCATTGCTCTCGGTGATTGTACCAATCACCTGCCGCTGATAATTCTGAATACTCATTTGATTTCGGTTGGTTTAGATTTAATCGAAGATTAAAACTAAACCATTGAGGGCAGTACCCGATCAGGTGGGGTGTGGCCGTCGACGAAGGTTTTGATATTGATAATGACTTTTTCGCCCATATCGATGCGTCCTTCGATGGTGGCTGAGCCCATGTGAGGTAGCAAAACGGCTTTTGGATTCTTGAGCAGTTTTTTGTTTACTGCAGGTTCATGCTCATACACATCAAGACCAACGCCAGCTAATTCACCCGCTTCAAGCATGCGGGTTAGAGCATTTTCGTCAATAATTTCACCGCGAGCGGTATTCACAATAATCGCTTCGGGCTTCACCAACTTTAACCGCCGCGCCGAGAGCAAATGATAAGTGCCAGGTGTACTTGGACAATTGACCGAAATGACATCCATGCGCGATAACATTTGGTCCAAACTATCCCAATGAGTTGCTTCAAGTTCATCTTCAATGCTCGAATGTATGGCTTTGCGATTATGGTAATGGATTTGCAAACCAAATGCTTTGGCGCGGCGGGCAACGGCCTGACCAATGCGGCCCATGCCAATAATGCCCAAACGTTTGCCAAAAATACGCGACCCAAGCATCCAAGTTGGCGACCAACCTTTCCACTTATCTTCATCCCCAATGACACTTGCCCCTTCAATAACGCGGCGGGCAACGGCCAAAATGAGGCCCATAGTCATATCGGCCGTATCTTCAGTCAAAACACCTGGTGTGTTGGTGACCGTGATACCGCGCAGGCTGGCGGTTTCAACATCGATATTATCAACGCCGTTACCAAAATTTGCGACCATTTTAAACTGTTCACCCGCTTGCATCAAAACCGCTTTATCAATTTTATCGGTAACCGTTGGCACCAAAATGTCGGCTGTCTTTACAGCTTCAATCAATTGAGCGCGGGTCATTGGTTTATCGGTTTCATTGAGGCGAGTATCAAAAAGTTCGCGCAATCTCGTTTCCACCACATCAGGCAAACGGCGGGTTACGATAACCACTGGTTTGCGTTTTGAAGACGATGATAAAGCTGACATGAACGTTTCCTAAATTGTTTTGTCTCGCGTGACGTTTACATGGCCACGTGCAGGTTGATGCATTATGCCTTAGGCAAGGCTTTAATTGCTAGTGTTTTTAAGTCAAACAACGTGATTTTTTAGATTTTTTTATCTGAATCTCATTTAACGCTGCGTATTCGACAAAATGGTGACATATTAAATTCTCACTGTATGCTATAGATATTCACATTTGGGAGCGCTATGACTTAAAGTAGCGGTGAAAACAAGAAAGATCAGGGGAACCTCAGTCTTGACAAGAAAATCTGGAAAACGCGGCTGGTTTGGCGCACTTTTAGTTAGCGGTGCATGCATTGTTGCTGGAGCGTTGGCTTTTTATGTCATCTCAAGCTCAAGCAACACAGCAACAGCTGATAATCTCAAAGTTGAGCAAAAAACGGTAGCCGCTAGCTCAAAAGCGAATCAATCACCCCAAGAAACAGGGCCAAGTGGTCTGCCGATTCCAAGATTTGTGAGTTTAAAGCGCTCTAAGGTGAATGTCAGGCTTGGCCCGTCGAGCGAACATAAAATCGCATGGATATTCCATTATAAAGGTTTGCCCGTTGAAATAATTGCCGAATTCGAGCATTGGCGGCGCATTCGCGATAGTGACGGCCAAGAAGGTTGGGTTTACCACAGTTTGCTCGCAGGCAAGCGCATGGCAACCATCGCCCCGTGGCGCAAAGGTTCTGCTATTGGTTTACATGATGCGCCAAAATTCAGCGAGAGCATTATTGCCAATGTCAATGCGGGTGCTGTTGGTGAAGTAAAAACCTGCAATGGCGCGTGGTGCCAACTTACCATCAAGGGCTATGAAGGTTGGATTCAACAGACCATGCTATGGGGTGTTTATCCCAACGAGACTATTTCGAAATAAAATTTTTCGGCTTTTAGAGGTCACTGACAATACTGGTCTTAGGTATTGTCTGGTACCAATTGCACAATAACGTCAATTCGACCGATTTTCTTACCCTTAGGTGTTTCTGGCAATCCTGCAATATCGATGCTATCGACTGGAATATCAATGAGTTGGCCATCACCTTCAACATAAAAATGGTAGTGATTTGATGTGTTGGTATCAAAGTAAGATTTATTGCCTTCACAAGCCACTTCGCGCAGCAATCCTGCGCCAGTGAACTGGTTTAAAGTATTATAAACCGTGGCTAAAGAGACTGGCAAACAGGCCACTTGGGCCTCGTCATGAAGACCTTCGGCCGTTACATGGCGGCTGCCTTTAGAAAAGAGTAGCTTTGCCAGCGAAATTCGTTGCTTTGTTGGGCGTAACCCAGCGTCTCGTAATTTTGCTTCAGTACTTTTTGTCATTCAATGCTCTAGCTTTTCTCATCCAGAATTTGGGCAGAATTTGGGCCGATTTTGGGCAAGTTTTGGTAGGCCTTGGTCAAGTTTTGGGGCCTTTTCGCTCAAAACTATAGCTTGAATGAAAATCATTCGCAATATCAAGTTTGTCTCTTACCTTTTACATGGCCTTTTACATGGCCTTTTATACGGGCCTTTTGTGCAGTTTTAGTAAAACAGATTGTCTAAAATGGGTGTTTAGACTTTAAGCGGCTTGGGTGGTGTGTTAGGAACAAACCTGATACCTTTTATGATGAACACTTTAGATTACTCGCGGGCCCAAACTATGCATACTCAAAAATCTAGCTACACTTATGAAGACCTTTTATCTTGTGCTCGCGAAGAGTTATTTGGCAAAGGCAATGCACAATTGCCCTTACCGCCAATGTTGATGCTTGATCGCGTTACCCATGTGAGCGTGGATGGTGGCGAATTTGGTAAAGGCCAAATTGTGGCTGAGTTTGATATTAATCCTGATCTATGGTTTTTTCCGTGTCACTTCCAAGGTGACCCTGTGATGCCTGGCTGTCTTGGTCTTGATGGTATGTGGCAATTACTTGGATTCTATATGGGTTGGCTAGGCGGCACCGGAAAGGGACGTGCTTTTGGTTGTGGTGAAGTCAAATTTACTGACATGGTGACACCAAAAACCAAAAAGCTTGAATACACTATCGATCTTAAACGGGTGATTATGCGCCGCCTAAAACTTGGTATCGCGCAAGGTACATTGAAAGCTGACGGAGAAACCATATATACTGCTGATAACCTACGAGTTGGATTGTTTGACGCAGAAGAAAAATAACCAGCAGCGTTAAAAGAAAATATAAAAAACAACAGAGAAGGCGGGCTTATGAGACGTGTTGTAGTAACAGGTTTAGGCATTGTATCATGTATCGGAAATACAGCAGATGAGGTGACAACTTCATTGCGCGAAGCCAAAAGCGGTATTTCAGCGGCGGATAAATTTGCAGAACTGGGCTTTCGCTCACAGGTGTTTGGCGCGCCAAAAATTGACATTAGCGAACATATTGATCGTCGCACCTTACGCTTTATGGGTGATGGAGCCGCATGGAACTACATTGCCATGGATCGTGCGATCAAAGATGCTGGCCTAGAAGAAAACGAAATTAAGAATGAGCGCACTGGGTTGATTATGGGCTCAGGTGGCCCTTCAACCAGAACATTAGTTGCTGCGGCTGATACAACACGTAATCGTGGCCCCAAACGGGTTGGCCCATTTGCTGTTCCTGCTTGTATGTCGAGCACCAACTCAGCCACGCTTGCCGTACCGTTTGGTATTCGTGGCATCAATTATTCAATCACATCCGCCTGCTCAACCTCAGCCCATTGCATTGGCAACGCAGCTGAAATGATCCAATGGGGCAAGCAAGATATTATGTTTGCAGGTGGTGGCGAAGAACTGGATTGGACGTTATCTGTTCTGTTTGATGCCATGGGCGCGATGTCTTCTAAATATAACGAAACACCAGAAGTTGCTTCACGCACCTATGACAAAAACCGCGACGGTTTTGTTATTGCAGGTGGCGGCGGCACATTGGTTTTGGAAGAACTTGAACACGCCAAAGCGCGTGGTGCTAAAATTTATTGCGAGCTGGTTGGTTTTAGTGCCAATTCAGATGGCTTTGATATGGTGCAGCCATCGGGTGAAGGTGCACAACGCTGTATGAAGCAAGCGCTTTCAACGGTGAATGAAAAGGTTGATTATATCAACCCGCACGGTACCTCAACACCAATTGGCGATAGCCGCGAAATTGAAGCCATTCGTGGTGTGTTTGGCAACGATATTCCACACATTTCCTCGACCAAGTCTTTGACGGGTCATTCTCTTGGTGCAACGGGTGTTCAAGAAGCAATTTACTCAATCCTTATGATGCAAAACAATTTCATTTGTGAGAGCGCTCATATCACAGAAATCGATCCTGATTTCGCTGATATGCCGATTGTCCGCAAACGAATTGATGACGCAAAAATTGATGTCGTTCTGTCCAACAGCTTTGGCTTTGGTGGTACTAATGGTTGTTTAGCGTTCCAACGCTTTGCGTGATGCAACGACCAACAAATAAAGTTACGAAAGATAAGCCATGACTTGTAAATTAATGGACGGCAAACGCGGCTTGATTATGGGCGTTGCCAATGAACGCTCAATTGCCTGGGGCATTGCAAAATCACTTAGCGATCAAGGGGCAGAACTTGCTTTTACCTATCAAGGTGATGCTTTTAAACGTCGCATCACACCGCTGGCTGAATCAATTGGCAGTGACATGGTTGTGCCGTGTGATGTTGATGACCTTGCCTCAGTTGATGCTGTTTTTGATGCCCTAAAGGAAAAGTGGGGCACAATTGACTTTTTGGTCCACTCAATTGGTTACTCAGACAAAAATGAGCTAAGCGGGCGGTATGCAGATACCAGCCGTGAAAACTTTATCAATACCATGGTCATCTCGTGCTTTTCATTTACAGAAATCGCCAAACGCGCATCTGAAATGATGAACGAAGGTGGATCGATGTTGACACTAACCTATGGTGGCGCGACAAAAGTGATGCCTAATTATAATGTGATGGGCGTGGCAAAGGCCGCGCTTGAATCTTCGGTTCGTTATTTGGCCAACGATTTCGGCCGGGATGGCATTCGTGTAAATGCACTATCTGCTGGCCCGATGCGCACTCTTGCTGGGGCAGGTATTTCAGATGCGCGGGCTATGTTTAATTTTCAGCGCACTCATTCCCCTTTGCGTAAAAGCGTAAGCTTAGAAGACGTTGGCGGTAGTGCGCTTTATCTATTGTCACCGATGTCGGGTGGTGTCACGGGCGAAGTGCATTTTGTTGATGCTGGCTATAATACGATTTCTACACCGAATCCAAAAGATTTGTAATCGTCGGATTTTCACCATTTAGCGGATCATCTTTTTGCCACGCTAAACTGGCGGTAAAGCTGCTAGCAGATAAGCCATCATACATGACAAGCTTGCCAGCAAGGCTTTCGCCAATTTCCAAAATTTCTTTAATCACTTCGAGTGCTTGCATCGAGCCGACGATACCTGTCAGCGCGCCAATGATGCCAGCTTCT
Source organism: Hyphomicrobiales bacterium (assembly GCA_027067085.1). Lineage (GTDB taxonomy): Bacteria > Pseudomonadota > Alphaproteobacteria > Rhizobiales > Aestuariivirgaceae > JALWJW01. The sequence goes on along the minus strand of JAMOMM010000409.1, from coordinate 2,330 downwards.
GCGCAGGTTGGCAGCGTGCCGTCTTGCGGTACGCTAGGGTGCAAAGTGCGATAACTTGGATAGGGCGTTCCAGTCTCATCTTTAAGATGCGGTTTGAAAGTTGAAAGCTGGCCATCAAATTGTCCGACCGCTGCTGAAACCAAGGTTTTGCCCACAAAAAAACAGGCATCAGAAACAATAAAACGGGTTTTGAAATTATCGCAACCATCGGCAACAATGTCATATTGCTCGATAAGTTCTATCGCATTGGTTTCATCTATTCGCATTTGATGTTCAACCACTTTAACATGCGGGTTAACAGCGTTCAGCATTGATGCCGCACTGGTGGTTTTTGCGGTGCCGACTTGATCATTTAAATGAATGATCTGGCGTTGCAGGTTTGACAAATCAACCTCATCATCATCAACGATGCCAATAGTGCCTACACCCGCGGCGGCTAAATACATCAACATTGGTGCGCCTAAACCACCTGCGCCAATCACTAGCACTTTTGCTGCTTTGAGTTTTTGCTGCCCCATACCGCCGACATCACGCAGCAAAATATGGCGGGCGTAACGTTCAAGTTCTTGAGGAGATAATTTTGCGTTCATGTGCCTGTTGACCCAAATCCGCCTTGTCCACGGCTTGTGTTCGTAAGGTCTTGGACCTCGTTCAACTGTGCCTGAATAACGGGGGCGATCACCATTTGTGCGATGCGATCGCCTCGTTTAATCTCAAAAGGTTCTTGGCCTAAATTAATCAAAATGATTTTGATCTCACCGCGATAATCACTATCGATTGTGCCCGGTGTATTCAGGCAAGTAATGCCGTGCTTGATGGCAAGACCAGAACGTGGGCGGATTTGAGCTTCGAAACCTTGCGGCAAAGCCATGGCCAATCCAGTATCGACTAAAACGCGTGCACCAGCTTGCAGCGTTACTGTCTCACCGTCCGTAATCGCGGCGCGCAAATCCATGCCCGCTGATCCCACTGTTTCATAAGAAGGAAGTTCTAACCCTGCCCCGTGCGGTAGGCGTTTGATCTCAACAATTGTCATACTTCAACGCCCAACTGATCGACCAAATAAGCCATGAGTTTATCGGCAACTTCTTGCTTGGACATTTGCGGCCAATCTTCAACGCCGTCTTTTGAGACGATATGAATAGTGTTTTCACTTCCGCCCATCACATCGCTGCCGTGTCCGACATCATTTGCAATAATCAAATCACAGCCCTTGCGCGCCAGCTTTGATTTTGCATTCTCAATAACATTTTCAGTTTCAGCTGCAAAGCCAACCACTAAGGTTGGGCGCTTGGATTTATGAGCGGCGACGGTTGCCAGAATATCAGGATTTTGGACAAGATCTAAAGTCGGCACATCGTCCTTATTTTTTTTCTTCATTTTCTGATCGGATGTATTCTCCACCCGAAAATCAGCAACGGCAGCTGCAAAAATGGCGATGTCAGCCGGCAACTCGGCTATGGTCTCTTCTAGCATTTCATTGGCAGTTTCAACGGGCAGAAGTTCTGCCCCTTCTGGAATCGACAAACTGGTTGGCCCTGAAACCAACACCGTATGAGCGCCCAAAGCCACCGCAGCTTTTGCTAGCGCATAGCCTTGTTTCCCCGATGAGCGATTAGCGATATAGCGCACAGGGTCAATCGGTTCATGGGTTGGGCCAGCGGTGATCAACACTTTCTTGCCGAAAAGAGGTTTGTTTTGCAAATCACCGTCGGCCTCAAAGTAATCAACAATCGCATTTAGAATTGCATCTGGTTCTGCCATTCGGCCAAGACCAAACTCACCACACGCCATCGCACCTTCATCAGGGCCAACAAACAAAACACCATCGTTTTTCAACGTCTCAATATTGCGTTGTGTCGCCGCGTTTTCCCACATACGCACGTTCATGGCAGGTGCAACAAGCACCGACTTGTCGGTTGCAAGCAACGCCGTTGTGGCTAAGTCACTGGCTAAGCCATTGGCCATTTGCGCCATAATATCGGCACTAGCAGGGGCAACGACAATCAGATCGGCAGAGCGTGAAAGTTCTATGTGGCCGATTTCAGTTTCATCGGTTAAATCAAACAAGTCGGTAAAAACTTTCTCGCCGCTTAAACTGGCAACGGACAAAGGTGTTACAAACTGCTCCCCAGAGCGCGTTATAATTGCCTGAACGCTGCCGCCATTTTGTTTGATCAAACGAATGAGCAACAAGCTTTTATAGGCAGCAATGCCGCCTGAAATAATAAGCAGGATTTTTTTGCCGTTTAGCATGCAAACTTCCTTTGGAATTTTTAAATTACATTATCTGAGCAAAGGCTATCACAACCAGCGCTATGGCACCAACC
>JAMOMM010000408.1 GCA_027067085.1 Hyphomicrobiales bacterium | reverse complement strand
CAATTCCAACGGTGCCAAGGCTAGCCGCGCGCAATCCCATTGATTGCCAAATCTGACGCACGAACGCAACAATTGAACTCTTGCCATTGGTGCCCGTCACCGCCGCGATGCAATCAGGTTGTCCTGCATAAAAATCAGCCGCCATTAAAGCCAGCGCTTGGCGCGGCTCATCAGCTTCAATCACCGCAACATTGTCGCCAACATTTGTTTTGACACCCGTTTGAACGATAACAGCAACCGCCCCATTTGCCACCGCTTTATCAATAAACTTTGCCCCATCAACAACCGTGCCGGGCAAGGCAGCAAACACAAAACCCTTCTTGATCTCACGGCTGTCAGCACTCAAGCCATGCACTTCAATACTAGCGTGCAGGCTATTGACTTGCGGCCAAATATTTCCAAGCATCCTCATCTCAATGCACCTGTTTCTTTTTCGCGAGCCGCATTTTTTCTGCGTCTGTAAAACGTGGTTTAACACCGAGCAAAGGTGCAATCCGTGCAATGACCTTGCCCGCTGTTGGCACCGCATTCCAACCAGATGTCGCATAACCATGGGTTTCTTTTAGCGGTTGCGGTTCATCAATCATCACCAAAATCACATACTTTGGATCTTCCATTGGAAAGGCCCCAACAAATGAGTTCAAACGATGGTTTTTACTATAGCGCCCATTAACCACTTTTTCCGCCGTACCCGTTTTGCCACCAATACGATAGCCAATTGCAATTTTATCAGCCTTGCGCGCCGTGCCAGAAACCGCGTTCAAACGAAATAGGTCGCGAATGTTTTTACTTGTTGTTGGCTTAATCAATTGCGTTGCCAAACCTTGCGAAGACTCAAGTCCACGCTTTAAAAAAGTAGGAGGAATAAGTTTACCACCATTTATCAGAGCTGCCGTCACCGAAATACCCTGTAGCGGTTGTATGGCAAAACCATGGCCAAAAGCAGCAGTTACTGTTGTCAATTTCCCCCATCTTTTGGGTATAATTGGTGCAGCCGCTTCAGGAAGCTCGGCACGTAGTTTGTCAAAGAAGCCCGCTTTGCGCAAAAACGCCTTATGGCCTTCAATGCCAACCGCCAGCGCCATACGCGCCGTGCCAATGTTTGATGAATACGTGAAAATTTCTTCAACAGTCAAAATACGCTTCTGCGCATGAAAATCATTAATACGAGCTTTGCCAATAGCAAGGGGCAGGCGTGCATCAAAACGACTGTCCATTGTCATTGCACCAGTATCAAGCGCCATCGCAAAGGTCACAGGTTTAATCACCGAACCCAATTCATAAACGCCCGTTGTCACGCGGTTGATCGATTTTGCATCTTGGGCAGAAAGCGGATCATTAGGATTGTAATCTGGCAATGAAACCATCGCTAGAATTTCGCCTGTATTGGCATTCATCACCACACCAGATGCCGCCTTGGCTTTAAAGTAGACCACAGCTTTGGCAAGTTCATCGGCCATAGCATGTTGCACCCGCCCGTCAATAGACAGATAAGCTGAAAAAGAGGCGTTCTTTTCAGGGTCACCAAGCGATGCTGTATAAAGAGCCCCTTGATCGTCAAGATACTTTTCCATACCCGCAATGCCTTTAGAATCAACATCCACATAGCCAAGCACATGCGCCGCCAAATTCCCATTAGGATATACCCGCAAGGTTTCTTTTCTGAACCCAACACCAGGAATCCCAAGATCGTGTAATTCAGCCCGCAAGGTTGGCGAAATTTCGCGCTTAATCCATCTAAAGGCTCGTTTTCTGTTGCTTAATTTCTTACGCAGTTTACCGCTATCAAGGTGCGGTAAAACGGCTGTTATCAATTCAACAGCTTCATCAACATCAATGATTTTGCGCGGATTGGCAAAGATTGAATGCACCTTAATGTCAGTCGCCAACAACATCCCATTGCGATCAACTATGTCTGGGCGTGGCAAACGAGCCTGATGGGTGGGGCGAGCTTTATCATTTTGCAGAAAACCGCGCACCAACGATAATTCAACCAACCTGCCACCAATAATGGCAAAGCAAAGTGAAAACCCAAGCACCACCAAGCGCAAGCGATTTTGTCCCTTTAAGCGCCCTTTAGACCAATTAGCCTTATTACCTTTTGGGATGGTCATTTGTTCAAACCCTCCAGCATTTTCGCAATTGGATCATTTTTAATCGCGGTTGGATCGGGTGCAGGGCGTTCAGGCAAAACCGTCGCAATCACTTCAGGTTTGACCATCTGATCGGCGCGAACAGGTTGTAGGTTCAAATGCTGTTTGGCAAGGCGTTGCAATCGATCAGGCCGCGTGAGCATTGACCATTCAGCATTGAGCAACTTAATCGTCTCACGGGTTTGTCGCGCATCGCTCTTAGCTTTTGCAATTAAGCGCTCGTCCTGCTTGATCGAATATTCAAGCGAATACACAACAAACGCTGCACCGAGCAAACCAAGAACCAACAATGAATTTACAAATTTAAGCATTAAATACCTTCAATCTCGCCCTGCGCGAGTTCCTTTTTATCCAACGGCCACATTTCAGCATCAAGCCGTATAGCCCCGCGCAACCGCGCCGACCTCGCCCGTGGATTTTGTTTAATTTCATTTTCATCAGCGGTCAGGCCGCCACGCTTTAGCTCTTTAAAACTTGGCGGTTTGATATTGGTTGCAATAGGTGCATGACGTGATGGGTTGCCTTCACCGCCTGCGCGTCTTTTCAAAAACCGTTTTAAAATTCGGTCTTCAAGCGAATGAAACGACACCACCGCCAAGCGTCCACCAGTCTTCAAAACCTTTTCAGCCGCACTTAACCCACGCACCAATTCATCAAGCTCGCCATTCACAAAAATACGCAAGGCCTGAAACGTGCGTGTTGCGGGATGAATGGTTTTGCCCGGTCCAGGCTTCACCCAAATCACTTTTTCAATTAAACTTGCCAATTGGCCCGTTGTGGTAAACGGTTCAATTTCGCGCGCTCGACCAATGGCTCCCGCAACAACGTGGGCCTTTTTCTCTTCGCCATAAATTTTAAAAATACGCTTGAGGTCATTGACCGCAAACGTGTTGACCACTTCAGCCGCGCTTAAACCAGATTGGCTCATACGCATATCAAGCGGCCCGTCCCTCATAAACGAAAATCCGCGCTCAGCCTGGTCAAGCTGCATTGACGACACGCCAATATCTAGCGTTACGCCATCAACGCCATCCACACCAACTTGAGCCAATAATTCATCCATGGCCGAGAATTGTCCCGCAAGCAACGTCAATCGTCCGTCATATTGAGCAACCAACTCAGCCCCATCAGCAATCGCATTAGGGTCACGATCAATAGCAATCACCTTGCAATCAGCAGCTTCTAATATCGCTTTTGTATAGCCACCAGCTCCAAAAGTGCCATCAACATAAACCGCCCCATCACGCGGCGCCAATGCATCAAGCACCTTGGTAAGCAACACAGGTGTGTGCGGCACATCATCAGTTTTTTGGTCAAAAGCAGTCATAAACTATTCAAAAGTCTCAGTTTTTCCGCCAAAACAGCGTGCAAAAGCACACCAAATCAGCGTGGTTAATGATTACTAAAGACTTTGGACCAAATTTTATTAACAAAAGGTTGCGAAGTTGATTCAAACGGGGATTTTGTTTACAAGTCCTTAGATATTTAACCGACTGAATTTATTTGGAGCAACAAAGTGAAATCTGCCAAACTACCTTGGGCCATCAGTGCCGTTCTTTTAACGCTCGTCATCGCCATGACTTATATGTTCATTTTAAGCGGCAGTGTTGAAAAATCCAAAGATGGGCGCACCGCTATTTTACTTAGTTCAGATGAGAAAGATTTTGTACTCACAGAAATGCGCGGATTTCTTGAAACAGTGCAAGAGATCACAGTCGCTCTAAGCAACGATGATCTAAAAGCTGTTGCCAAGCTTGCAACCGCATCAGGCAAAGCCACCCTTGGCGGCGTTCCTGCTCCGTTAATGGCAAAACTTCCCCTTGAGTTTAAGTCACTAGGTATCGAAACCCACACCGAATTTGACAAGCTAGCCGATGTTGCAAAAACGGCGAAAACCACGAACGAAGTGACAGCACGCCTTGGCCAACTCATGCTTAATTGCACGGGCTGCCACGCAGGTTATAAACTTAAAATCGAAAGCGGGCCCCAGAAGTAAGCAAAAAAAGTGCGCCAACATTGAAAGCATAACCCATGCAAAAATCAATCTAAGACCGCCCAGTCTCGCACTTTGGCAACGGCGTAATTTTCCCACCGTGACGAATGCGTTCAACGCGCGCATTCATCCAGTGGCGTAAAATCTTGCTATAAAACATGCCTTTCAACCACGAAAAGTCTTGTCCATGGTCTTTATAAAAATCATCAGGTGTTGCAAAAACACCAAAGTCCTGATTGATCGCGGTATTTTGAATATAGGTATCTGTACCAAGCCACTTCACCTGTGGTTCCAACAAATTTTCTGTCCCCACACCATACCCACAATAAGATTTAGCTTTATCTCCAAACGCATTTTGCAAACGACTTAAGTAAGCATCATCTAAAATGAAGCCCTCCAAATTGATCCACTTATCATTGAAAAATATCTCAACCCAAGAATGCACAATGTTCTTTGGTGCAATGGGATAGACCAATTCAGGCACCACACCGCGCTGTAAATCTTTAGTAATCGTAAACCCATGCAAACGAGTGGGCACGCCAATGGCACGAAACAGAGCCATTAACAAAATCGCTTTGGTATTACACTGCCCATAGCCGTCTTTTAACACTTCACTGGCAGAAATCGCATCGGTCCGATTATAACCAAACTTAATGTCGTTTCGCACATAATCATACACCGCCCCAATAGCCTCAAAAGTTGGCATCGCCGCCCACATATGATTATCAACTAGGGCCTTTATCGTTTGGTGATTGAAATCCAATAATGCCGTGGGTTCCAAAAGTTTTTGCAAGTTCATTCGTTCAATCTCCTTAAAGCTGAGCTTAAACTAAAACGTTTCATATTTTGTTTGTTGAGCAAACACAGCATGAAACGCAAGATTATCAATGCCTTAGATTAAGTCGTTCTGGTTCAATATAAATCAAAACGACTCTAGGTCTCTTTTTAGGTAATGACTTGAATGAACTGGCTATTTTTGAACAATTTTGATGGTGAAAGGCCAAAAGTTTCACGAAATGTGCGGCTAAAATGCGCTGAATCAGCAAAGCCACCTGCATGCGCCGCGCTGGTTAAGTCGCCACCAGCCCGAACTTCTTCCATTGCAGTGATGATACGTCGCCATAAAACATACCGTCGAAACGGCAACCCAACGTTTTGTGAGAACAAATGCAAAAACCTACTTTGAGAAAGCCCGACCGTTTTTGCCAAGTCACTTGCCAAAACTTGCTCATCTCCAATACGCTCTAATTGCACCAAAGCCTTTTCAATCCGCCCATCCAAAGGCCCGTTATCAGCAATAGTTTTGTGGCTATCACAATTATCAGTTTGAAAGTGACCATCGACAAACCGCGCAAATCCTATTGCCATATCGCGGGCATTTTCAATGCTATCGGGCAAATGCAAACCTTGCGACAATTGCCTTAAATCATCACACGTTAAAACCGCATCCAAACCCATCCCAATGCTTGAAGCAGTATCAAGCAATACTAAGGCAATTAAATTCTGTCGCCCATCAAGCTGATGGGGGTAATTTGCAGGTATCGCGGCATAGCGCGTTTGCATCCATTGCCCATCAAGCATAAGCTTAAATGGCCCATCAACCCCAACACACACCTGCACAGCATGGTGTTTATGAAGCGCTGTATCGGCAAGGCGACCCCAAAAGACCGCCCCACCTTCCCAAATAAATAGTTTTGCCTGATCCTTCAAATTAAACTGCTTTCTGCTTATTTAAGTTGTTTCACTAAAAACATTGTAAGTTTAGCATTCAGGCAAATTAACCGCCAAGCCACCCGTGCTGGTTTCTTTGTATTTTTCGTTCATATCAATACCCGTTTGACGCATGGTTTCGATGCAATTATCCAATGGCATATAGTGAGTGCCATCACCATGTAGCGCCAACGAGGCCGCTGAAACCGCCTTGATAGCCCCCAGCGCATTGCGTTCAATACACGGCACCTGCACCAATCCACCAACAGGGTCGCAACTCATACCTAAATGATGTTCAAGCGCGATTTCAGCAGCATTTTCCACTTGCGCTGGCGAACCACCCATGACGGCGCAAAACCCTGCAGCTGCCATTGCCGAGGCTGAACCAACCTCACCTTGGCACCCCACTTCAGCCCCCGAAATTGAGGCATTGTGTTTTATCAAGCCACCAACAGCCGCCGCCGCCAACATAAAGTCTCGTAATTTTTCATCGCTCGATCCCACGCAATGATCGCGGTAATACCGCATCACCGCAGGCACGACCCCTGCTGCCCCATTGGTCGGTGATGTAACCACTTTACCACCTGCCGCATTCTCCTCATTCACCGCCATAGCATAAACGCTAATCCAATCGTTTACGGTGTGCGGTTGAGACAAATTGCGCGTACTTTGCTCTTGCAGCGCATCGTGAATAGCCTTGGCACGGCGCTTAACATTTAAACCGCCGGGCAAAATACCATCACGAGACAAGCCTCTGTTTATGCAGCTTTGCATCGCCTGCCAGATACCATCAAGCTTCTCATTAAGCACATGGCGCGGCATTTCATGTTCTTCATTGGTCCGTTTTAAATCGGCAATCGAGTTACCTGACTTTATTGCCATTTCAAGCATGTGCTGCGCCGTTGCAAAAGGAAACGGGCAACCTTCCTTTTTCATCGCTTTTTCGCGCACATCAGGAGCCAAATGCTCATCTTCAAGTTCTTTTGAGGTTAAGACAAAACCCCCGCCAACCGAATAATATGTCCGCTCATTGGACATATTGCCAGCTTTATCAAACCCTTGCAAAACCATGCCATTGGTATGACCTTCAAGTGGTGGACCATAGTCAAAAATAAGATCCGTCTCAGGTTCAAACTTCAGTGGCTCAAACCCGTGCGGCTTAACAAAACCATTTGCCCGCACATCAGACTCAATTTCATCGGCCACATCCAGATCAAGCGTTGCAGGCAATAGCCCCGACAACCCCAAAATGACCGCACGGTCCGTTGCATGGCCTTTGCCTGTAAACGCCAAAGACCCGTGCAAAATACATTTAAGCGCTACAGCCTCCCCACCGCCTGGAATGCGGTTTTCACTAGACTTTAAATCTTCTAAAAACCGCCCTGCCGCCGTCATTGGCCCCATTGTATGAGACGATGATGGCCCAATACCAATTTTAAAAATATCAAAAACACTGAGAAACATAAAAACCTGACTGAAAACCAACAACATTCAACCCAAATTTAAGCTGAATCATAATCACAATAAACCCAAGAACCGACCTTGCATGTTCTCTTCGCGCCAATCAAGACAAAGCCTTTATGGCAACCCTATTCAATCAGAACAATATTGATTCAAATCAAGGAGCAAACGAGCCAGCAGCCTAAAGATTCAAACATGAAATCATATAGAAAAACACTCGTCCCACTGGCCGTTGCCATTGGCTTTACAGGCATAATTGCAAATACAAGCTTTGCTCAAACCCCAACCACTGCCCCAAATGCAGCCAACACGACAACAGAATCACAAAACACAACACCCACCGCTACCAGCATCGCCAAGGGGAAAAAACTGGCAACAAAACTGTGTAGCCGTTGCCACAATATTGAAAAGACTGGCAAAAGCACCGTCTATCTCGCCCCACCCTTTCGCACCTTCGCTTCCAAATGGCCATTGCAAGACTTAGAAGAAGCCTTGGCTGAAGGTATCGTCGTCGGCCATTCCATCATGCCAGAATTTGAACTGGAGACCGACGACATCACCGCATTATTGGACTTCATGGGCGATCTGGCTAAAAAAGCAGGCTTGGTCAAAAAATAATCC
>JAMOMM010000407.1 GCA_027067085.1 Hyphomicrobiales bacterium | reverse complement strand
GGAAAAAAGGTTGTTATTGCGGCGTGGAGTGATGGCGCACGAGACCGTTTAGAGACTATTTTAAAAGACCATCACGTTGCCAATGTCTCTTTAGCAAAGAATTGGCAAGAGGTGCTTGCGCGACCCAAAGAGGCTATATCCACCGTTGTGCTTGGATTAGAAAGCGGTTTTGAAACCACCGACATCGCCATCATCGCCGAACAAGATATTTTGGGCGATCGCTTGGTACGCCGAACTCGAAAAACCCGTAGAGCTGCAGACTTCATTGCCGAATTATCAAGTTTGGAAATCGGCGACCTTGTTGTCCATGTAGACCACGGCATCGGAAAATTTGAAGGTCTAAAATCCATTGACCTTGCTGGCGGCGTTCACGATTGCCTCCACCTGACTTATTCAGGCGGTGACCGTTTATTCCTACCCGTGGTCAATATTGAATTACTTTCGCGCTATGGCTCAGAAGATGCTGGCGCTAGGCTAGACAAACTCGGCGGGGGAGCGTGGCAAGCTCGAAAATCCAAACTCAAAAAACGTATTCGCGATATTGCCAGCCAGCTTATCAAAACAGCTGCAGCGCGCGAACTTCAAAAAGGCACCATTCTTGTTGCGCCACAAGGCCTTAGCGATGAATTTGCCGCACGTTTCCCATTTACAGAAACCGAAGACCAGCTTGAAGCCATCAATGCCATTGCCGAAGACTTACAAACTGGCAGGCCAATGGATCGTTTGGTCTGTGGTGACGTTGGTTTTGGTAAAACAGAAGTTGCTATGCGCGCCGCATTTATTGGCGTTATGGAAGGCAAACAAGTTGCAATCGTGGTGCCGACAACATTGCTCGCCAGACAGCACTATGCCTCGTTTGTTGAGCGCTTTAAAGGCTATCCCGTCGTCATCAAACAGCTCTCACGAATGGTCAGCGCCAAAGATGCCAAGTTAACAAAAAAAGGCCTCACTGAAGGTTCTGTTGACATCATTATCGGCACCCATGCGCTGTTGGCTAAGGACATGAAGTTCCGCGACCTTGGCCTATTGATTATTGATGAAGAGCAGCATTTTGGCGTTACGCACAAAGAGCAGTTAAAACAACTGCGCGCTAACGTCCACGTCCTAACACTCACCGCAACACCAATTCCGCGCACCTTACAATTGGCCATGACAGGTGTGCGCGAACTTTCCCTTATCACCACAGCGCCCGTTGACCGATTAGCGGTTCACACCTTCATTTCGCCCTTTGACGGGGTAATGGTGCGCGAGGCATTGTTGCGTGAACTTTACCGCGGCGGACAGAGTTTTTATGTGGTCCCACGCGTCGCCGATTTAGGTGAAATATCAGAATTTTTGCGAACCCACGTGCCTGAAGTGAAAGTGGCGATTGCCCACGGTCAAATGGGAACAGGTGAACTTGAAGACGTGATGAACGGATTTTATGATCGCAAATTCGATGTTCTGCTTGCTACCACCATTATCGAATCTGGCATTGATATTCCAACTGCAAACACTCTAATTGTTCATCGCTCAAACATGTTCGGTTTAGCCCAATTGTATCAATTACGTGGTCGGGTAGGGCGTTCAAAAGTGCGCGCCTATGCATTGTTTACGGTGCCAGCAAAACGCACATTGACCACCACTGCCGAGAAACGCCTTAAAGTTCTACAATCACTAGACACGTTGGGGGCTGGATTTTCACTCGCGAGCCACGACCTTGATATTCGCGGGGCTGGTAATATCGTTGGCCAAGAACAATCAGGCCACATCAAAGAAGTCGGATTTGAACTCTACCAAGAAATGCTCGAAGAAGCCGTTGCCAGTATGCGCGATGATGGTGGGGCAAGTGATGAAAGCCAAGGCGTGTGGTCACCGCAAATTAACATCGGCACATCGGTTCTCATTCCTGAAAGCTACGTTGAAGATTTGCAAATTCGTTTATCGCTTTACCGCAGGCTTTCAGATTTGCACGAGCAACAAGAAATCGACGCGTTTGCCGCTGAACTCCATGATCGCTTTGGCCCAATGCCGCAAGAGGTTAAACATCTGCTTGGTATTATGGCCATCAAAGAGCTTTGCCGCCGCGCGAATGTAGAAACCATTGATGCAGGACCAAAGGGCGCTGTCATTGGCCTTCGTGAAGGAAAATTCCCGCACCCAACGGGGTTAATGGATTGGATCAACAAACAGGGGAGTTTTGCAAAAATCCGCCCTGATATGAAGCTTATCGTCAAACGTTCGTGGGAAACGCCAGAAGCGAGATTAAAAGGTGCGCGTCAGTTAATGGATGTTCTTGCCGTTCTTGCCGAAGAAGGCCCCGACCAGAAAAAGTGATTTAGGTTGAGCCAGTTTGCTCTGCTTCCATTTGGCGCTCTTGGTAAACACCTTCAATAACTTCTGCAATGGTGGTGTCTTCACGCGCGCCAATAACCGCATATTTTTTGCCAACAATCATCGTTGGAACACTTTGCACACCCATTTGACGATACTCATCAATTTCCGCTTGAACCTCAGCTTTGTCCGCGTCGCTCTCAAGCATGCGTTTAACAACCTTGCCATCCATGCCCGCTTCAACAGCTAGAGCGACCAGATTTTCATTCTTTGTCAGATCTATTGCTTTTACAAAGTAAGCCTCAAACAAAATTTCCGATAACTTTCCTTGAACACCCTCAATCGCGGCCCAGTGCAATAACCGATGGCAATCGAGCGTATTAGGAGACACCTCAATCCCCTCAAGGTTAAAGGGCAAGCCTTCAACTTCACCTGCTTTGGCAATAGGCTCATAAACTTGCGCGATACCTTCGGCTGAACCAAACTTTTGTTCTAAATAGGTTTTACGATCACGTCCTGATTGTGGAATGGTTGCATCCAACTGAAATGGTCGCCAAGTAATTTCGACTTCAATATGGTCCGGGATAAGCTTCAACGCCTTTTCTAAACGCCGTTTTCCGATATAGCACCACGGGCACATCACATCAGAAACCACATCTATTTCAACCACATTGCCCACCACATTATCAGCCACATTATTTGCCACATTGTCAGCCATCGTCTTCTCCTAAAAATCCTGTTTGATAGTGTGTCTAACATACCGCGTAATTTTTTACGCAAACAACACGCCTTCAATCGCAAAAAATTGATTCACGGTTATTGTTTGCTACTTTTATCAAAATTGCTTTCAATTGAGCCTTCAACAAACACTTGGCGGTGTGGGTAAGGAATTTCAATCCCAGCCTCTTTCAGCGCATCCCACAATGCCAAGAACACATCGCCGCGAATGTTGGTTGTGCCTTTGTCGGGGTCAATAATCCAAAACCGTAGCAATAGGTTGATTGAAGAATCATCAAACTTAACAATGTGGCAAACTGGGGCAGGGTCATCCATTACGCGCGCCACCGTTGCAGCCGCCTTTTTCGCAACTTCACGCACTTCATGGGGATCACTATTATAACTCACGCCAAACGGCACATCGAGCCGCACACGCAACGCTGAGAAAGTCCAGTTAATCACAGGATTGGTAATCAAGTCTTCATTCGGCACCAGATATTCGCGTCCATCACGGGCCCGCACAGAAACATAACGTGCTGCCAATTGATCGATTCGCCCATAGGTATCACCAACACTAATGACATCACCCGGTTTGATGGATTTGTCCGTCAGCAGAATAAAGCCAGATATGAGGTTTGAAACAACTTTTTGAAGACCAAAACCAATACCCAGCCCAATGGCACCAGAAAACACGGCCAAAGCAGAAAAGTCGATCCCAATCAGGTTAAGACCGCCAAAAATTGCGATGATGATTAACATCGACTTGATGACCTTGCCAGCCAGAACTTTTAAAGAGGCAGATAAACCATCGATAGAACCAAGCCGTTCATCGGTAAACCGTCCCGCTGCAAGGGCCGCCCATATTAACAGGGAAAAGACCGCAATTCCTTTAAAAACAGTTAGAACGGATAATCGGACAGTATCAAATTGGATTGCCGCACTATCAAGCATTTCCATAGTAGAGGGCAGTAAACCGACGATATTTAACGCAGCAAGCCCCCAAGCAATAACCGCCACAACCTTAGAAATGGATTTGTTGTGAATAAATTTCGTAACGATTGAAATAACCAACCAAGCCGTTGCTAAGGACGCTGCAGACAGCAACAAATGGCTGCGTGAGGTCCACGTTATTTGACGCATAACCATCAAACTCGACCACAAACTAATAGCAAGGATCACGCCCCAGATAGATAGCCTAACGCGGTTTAAAAATTTGCCCGTCCATGTTGAGCTACCAACTTTTTCAATAGAGCGACTTAAATGAGCACCAAAAACCTTGGCTCCAATGCTCGCCAATAAAAAACCGACTAAAATGAGGGCGATTTGCGCACTAGACCAAATAGCGTTTCCTTCTGAAAAGGAAAACCCGAGGCCGCGCATCCACTCTAGGAGGAGTTCAAAATATTGGCTGACATTGATTGTTTCGGCAGTTTTATCCATCAGGCCATCTTACACGATTCGCCAATGTCACGAAAAATCCAACTTATGGGTTTGAATTGCCGCGAAGTTCTCGCTCCAATTCAACCAATTTTTTTCGGTCAAGTTTACCGCGCGCATTGCGAGGAATACCATCAACGCTGTAAAACTGCTTGGGTATTTTATAACTGGCAAGGTTTTGTGCGCAAAACGCCTTTAACAAATCAAAATCAATTTGGTGGCCATCTTTTGACAAGATAAACCCAACAATAATCTCAACACCGATCGAAACCTCAATCGAGCAAACGGCTGCTTCTTGAACGCCAGAAAACTTAGACAGCACGCTCTCAATTTCTATGGGCGAAACGCGATAACCCATAGCATTCATTAAATCATCCAAGCGCCCATCAAACCACACAAACCCGTCATCATCCATGTGCGCCTGATCCCCAGTGATAAACCAGTCTCCGCGAAAGGACATCGCCTCAACTTGGAGTAAACCCCAATAACCAAGCATCAATCCAGGGTCACTATTGTGAACACACAGTGCACCAGTCACCCCCAAAGCGACGGGTTCAGTTCCACCATCTATCGGCAACACTGCAATGGCGCGGCCCGATTGAGGTTTTCCAGGCGAACCCAGCTTAGAGGCGCGGGCAGGTGATGTTGAAATATAGGTTGATACTTCACTCATGCCCAAAGCCTCGTAAAGATCAAGGCCAGTTACATCTTTCCATTCTGAGCGAATAAGGTCGGGCATTGGCTCGCCAGCCGTTAAGCAATGCCGTAAACAAGGAAAGTCATCACCGTTTAATCTGCAATACTTCAATATTTGCCGATAGAGCGTTGGTACTGCCGCCATAATGGTCGGAGAAAACTTCGCCATGATTTCTGGCCAGATATTTATGTCTTTTTTACCCGTATAAACAATGGCCGATGCGCCATTGGCCCATGGGTCAAACAACCCAGTGCCAAGCGTGTAAGTCCAATTAAACGCACCAGTATGTAACAACACATCATCACTATCCATATCATACCAGTCTTTATACATGGGTCTGCGGCCCCAAATTGCACGCTGGGCATGCAACACGCCTTTGGGGTCTGCAGATGTGCCAGAGGTGTAAATCAAGAATGCTGGGTCGTCTTTAAGTGTTTGCGCATAAGTACCGCGTTCACAACTTTTCATCTTGTTAAATTCATCGTGGGAAATTGACAAAACATCCGCCAGCAGCTCTGGCAATGGTAAGTCGCCATCACTGACAATGCCAACCGCTTTACTGTTTTTAAGTAGAAAGCCAATTTCATGAGACGTTAGAAGTGAGGACGCAGGAATGGGAACCAGTCCTGCCGCATTAATCGCAAAAAAAGCTAAGGCATAGTCAAAGCTATTACCCATGCGAATAAGAATGCGCGAACCCTTTGCAAAGCCTTTGAGGTTAAACCCGTTGGCCAACCGCAATACCAACTCTTCAATCTCAAAATACGACCAATACTCAACACCTGTAGACGATGAAAGATCACTAACGACTGTTAGTGCCGTTTTGTCAGGAAATTGCACCGCCGATTTAGCCAAACAATATTGCGCGAGATTGAACTGCTCAGGCGGTAAATCGCCGTAATATTGTTCAGCCGAAATACTCAGTTTAGGAGCCTTGTTGATGGTCACTCACGGGGCCTCATACCAAGCAGTTTCTGGTCTATAGCCATAATTGGAAACTTTCTTAGGGTACTTAATATGGCTCCAACGCGCCAACCATTGGCCATTGAGGTAGTACAGCGGCACAATGTTAAATCCAGCAACCAACACCCGATCAAGTGCTCTAACGCTAGCGACAAAACCTTCTGCTGACGGTGCTTTGACAATTTCGGCGATCAGCTTATCGATAGCAGGGTCAGCAACACCCATATAGTTTCGCGTGCCAGTGTTCTTTCGCCCACTGCTGCCCCAATAGAACGATTGTTCATTGCCAGGCGACAACGAATTATACCAAGTAAATGGCATCATATCAAAATCATACTCTCTGGCTCTTTGAGTATATTGAGCAGAATCAATCTGACGGATTGTCATTATCACACCAATTTGGCGAAGCGAACGTTTATAGTGCAAAGCGACTTTTTCTTGATCTGGCGTGAGGACAATAATCTCGAACGCAAGTTGTCGACCCGTTTTCTCATGGGTTAAAACATGATTTTTAAATTTCCAACCAGCTTGGCTTAACAGCTTCACAGCTTTACGCAAAGCATTACGATCTCGGCCCGATCCGTCACTGATAGGTTGTTTAAAGGAACCGTCAATAAATCGCTTTTCCAGCTTGGCTCCAGATTTTTTAAGTAAATCTAGTTCCAATTGTGAAGCAGGTCGCCCGATAGAAGACAATTCAGATTGCGTAAAAAAACCTTGAGTGCGTTTGAACAGCCCATGAAACAAGTTTTTATTGGCCCATTCAAAATCAAAAACAAGCGCCAGCGCTTCTCGCACTCGTTTATCGGAAAACACTACGCGGCGCGTATTGAATACAAATGCAGAAGTTGGTTTAGGCAGGCTAACCTTAATAGTATCTAGGATGACCTTACCGCTCTTAGCCGCGTCAAAATCATAACCGCTAGACCAACGGCCCGGATCAGATTCATAGCGCGTATCAACCAAATTCTTTTTAAAAGCCTCAAATGCTGCTTGAGTATCTTTGAAATACTCAAACCAAATTTCGTCAAAATTCCACAAACCTTTTGATACCGCTAGGTCTTTACCCCAGTAGTTTGGGTCACGTTTGTAAATAACCCGCTCACCTGGCTTAACCTGCGAAACAACATATGGCCCGCTACCAACAATCGGTTTTAAAGTGGTTTTTTCAAAGTCATGGGTTTTAAAGAACTCAGCCGAAATTATAGGCATCAGCCCCAAAATAAGCACCAACTCGCGATCTTTGCCATCAAGGAAAAACGTGATTTTGTGACTATCGTGTACTTTTGTCCGAATGATTTTTTTGTAGTAATATCGGTGGTTTCCACGCCCTTTGTCGCGCAATGTTTCAAATGAGAACAATACGTCTTTTGTGGTTATTGGCGTACCATCAGAAAAGTGTGCCTTGGGATTGATGTAAAAGGTGATCTGACTTCGATCTTCAGGAACTTCTATCTTTTCCGCAATGAGACCATATAAAGAAAACGGCTCAGATCGATTGCGCGACAACAGGCTTTCAAACACATAAACCCGAAGTGCGGCCGCAGGGCGACCTTTTAATATGAACGGATGAAGGCTGTCAAAACCACCCGTGATGGCGCGCTTATAAACGCCGCCTTTAGGTGCGTCAGGGTTGGCATAGGGGTAATGTTTAAAGTCTGCGGCTAAGGCGAGATCTCCCTGCATGGAGATTCCATGAACAGGTTCAGCACGCGCGCCAATGTCAGCAGCAGAGATTGAGAATAAAACAATAGATAGAAGTGTAAATAAAGCAGCTTTTTTCATTGCTTGAGTAAGCCACAAAATCACTGATTC
>JAMOMM010000406.1 GCA_027067085.1 Hyphomicrobiales bacterium | reverse complement strand
AGCTACCGTGTGGACCTGCGACCTCACCCACCGCTATATTGACATCAACGCCGACTATCGCAGCTAAAAATTTCAAACAGGGAAACATCGATGCCACATTTTGTTATTGAATATTCCCGCGATGTTGAAGACCACTACGACATCAAAAAAGTTATGCAAATTGCCTATGAGTCAGGCGTTGAAAGCGGTGTCATGCAAGCGGTTGATATAAAGGTTCGCGCTAAACCATATGACCATTACCGCATGCTCAATGACGATGACAGCTTTGTTCACACCACCGTTTTCTTGCTGGCAGGACGAACCGATGAGCAAAAAGAACATGTCGCCCTAACCCTACGCAAAAACCTAACCGACTACCTCACTAAAGTCACCGCCGTCAGCATCGACATTCGCGATATGAACCCCGTTGCCTATAAAAAGCGTTTGCTGGCATCAGCAAATAACTAGAGTCGTTCTGGTTTACATTGAACCAGAACGACCTACTTAAGATATTGATAGTCTTGCATTTCATGCCGTGTTTGCTCAACAAACAAAACATGAAATGCTCTAGCATATTCCTACTTTTGGACGAGATGGAATGAACGCGCTGGCCCTTTTGCAATGAAGATTTGAAACTCGCGCAGTAGTTTGCGAATAATCGCTTGGCCAAAAGCATCATAATTGACCGCTGGTTCAATAAAGCTGAGCGGCCCACCAATCACTCGATTACGGAAATAGCGATCTAATTCATCATCATCAGACAAAATTGGCAACCCATTGATGGTAATGCCCAATGCCACCACGCCAGCGCGCGCCGCTTGCGGCGACAAACCGTTATTATTGCGCCCATCCCCAGAAATATCAATCACACGACGCAAGCCCTTAAAGCTATTTTCTTCCAGCATTCTAGCGCTTTCGATCATTGCATGACCAAGAGCGGTGTAACCTGAAATTGCAGGCCTTGGCGAGACCGAAATTCGAAACGCAAAGGCTTTAGCTGATCGCGCATCGTAAAGGTGAACAAATGGAATAACGACCCGCGCACGGGCCTTTTCTCCCCACATATACACGGCAACGGCCACACCCCCTTTTAGATTTTCGATAGTCTCAATAACATCTGCATCAACAAACGCCTTAGCAATACCTTGACGTTGCAACTCAAACTCACGCGCATCAACACTAGAAGAATTATCTAGTGCAAGCACCAATTCCACCGCTACGGGAACAAGGGCAACTTCAGCAGATAGCACGCCTTTTCCTGAGAATTGAAAAACAATCAACATCAAAAGAATCGTTAAAAACTTCATTGCCTCTCCTCTGTATCAATGAGCTAAGAGTACTTAAAAAGGCATGCCCAAACCCAAGCGCTCAATTTCCATCCTCAGGCAATGTTGGCATTGGCATGACTTCAACGCCTTCTTCCATCAGCTCTTTTGCTTCATCAATCGTTGCTTGGCCATAAATACCGCGGGCTGGGGCTTCGTTGTAATGGATTTTACGGGCTTCTTCAGCAAAGTTATCGCCAACATTATCGGCCGATTTTTTAACTTCTTTGCGCATTTTTCGAACTATTTTAACAAGCTCTTTCATCTCAGGCGTTTTGCTGGCCGCCAACAATTTTTGCGTTTTCTCTG
>JAMOMM010000405.1 GCA_027067085.1 Hyphomicrobiales bacterium | reverse complement strand
AAGCGCCCCCGCTTCTGGCTTGTTTATATCGCACTTAGCTTACGGGAAAAAGTGACCAGACAAAACTCTTTAACCTTTGGTTAACCACATGTTTTTAACGCCAACAGCTATTGCGACTTTGTTAGAAGCGCAAACAGCAGGTGATCTTGGTACTGACCGTTGATTTTTAGATACTTTTTGGCCACACCCTCTTGCTCAAAACCATTCTTTTCAAGCACGCGGGCAGACGGAGCGTTATGTAATAGGCACGCTGCTTCTAGACGGTGCAAATTTAGCTGGTCAAAACAAAACCCGCTGACGAGGCGAACAGCTTCTGCCATAAACCCTTGGTTGGCGTATGGTTCACCAATCCAATAACCAAGGGTCGCTGTTTGCGCAATACCGCGTCTAATGTTTGAAACCGTGACACCGCCTAGTAACGTTCTATGGTGATCGGCTTTGAAGATGAAAAAGGGGTAAGCTTCATCTTTGCGCGCCGTTGAGCGAAAATGCCTAACACGGTGGGCAAAAGAGCTTTTGGACAAATCAGCATTTGACCATGTTGCTTCCCACGGCCGTAAAAAATCTGCGCTTTGACCCCGCAAAACAGACCATTGCGGGAAGTCTGCAATCAATGGTAATCGCAATATCAACGCATCAGATTCGATGGTGTCATCGATGTTGAAGTATTTGTTTTCTGGGTTTTTGAAAATCATGCGGTAAAAGGTTTTATTATTTTTTCAAAATTAGGACGCTGCTCCATTGAGCCAACGGCAGCTAAGGATAGCTCGCCGCTAGAGAAAACTTCACCGGCCAAGCGTTTGATGTCTTGCATGGTTACAGCTTCAATATTAGCAACAATTTCTGCGGTATCACGTATTTTCCCAATTGCCAAATACTGTCGTGCCAATTGTTCGGCCCGCCCAGCCGTGCTTTCCAAGCTCATGACGATGGCCGCTTTTATCTGATTTTTGGCTTTAAGCAGTTCTTGCTCACCAGCACCGTTTTCCATCGATAAAATAGTTTGGGTTGTCACATCAATCAGTTCATTAACCTGATTGGGGGCTGTGCCTGCATAGACTGAAAACAATCCAGAATCCTGAAACGCCGTGATGTGAGCATAAACCGAATAACAAAGCCCGCGTTCTTCACGCACTTTTTGAAATAGTTTTGATGACATACCGCCGCCTAAAATGATTGCCAGCACTTGCATTGCATAAACATCGTCATGGCGATAACCAACCGATGGAAACGACATTAAAATGTGGGTCTGATCGAGAGGTTTTTCGATCAAGCTGCAACCGCTTGAAAAAGCTGCGCTAGGGCGATCTATTTTATTGCCTGCCTTTTGGGTTGCAAAGTCATTTTCAACTTGCGCTACAAAATCTTGATGGTTGATTTTTCCTGTTGCTGCTACAACCATGTTGGCACCAACATAATGACGATCTCTAAATGAGATTAAACTTTGTGGATCAAATGCAGAGACGCTTTTTGCCGTGCCTAAAATCGGCCGCCCGATGGCTTGCTTTGGAAACGCAATTTCATGACCAATGTCATACACAACATCATCAGGCATATCGTTTGACGCTGCAATCTCTTGTAAAACAACACCTTGCTCTCGGGCCATTTCTTGCCCATCAAATTGTGGGTTGCAAACAATGTCGGCAATCACATTTAGCGCATTGGGCCATTCTTCTTGTAGAACCCTTGCCGTATAAGATGTGGTTTCCATTGAGGTGGAGGCGTTGATGTCTCCCCCTGCAAATTCAATTTCTTCGGCAATTTGTTGGGCGTTACGTTTTTTTGTACCCTTAAATGCCATATGCTCAAGCATGTGAGCAATGCCGTGTTCACCCTCTTGTTCATCACGCGCACCTGCACGAAACCAAGTGCCCAACGCAACGGTTTCTACATGATTAAAGTTTTGACTGATGACAGTGATGCCATTATCGAGTTTGGTGATGCCGACCTGTGGGGTTTTTACTTTTGAGTTCTTTATTGGCATTTAGAAATATAGCTTTCTACCGCATCAAGGTCATTTTCCACCACATCGAAAACTTCTGTGCGCTCAAACAAGTCTGCCATGTGGGGGGGTAAATCTGGATAGACACCGCACGCTTGTTTCACCGCATCGGGGAATTTTGCAGGATGAGCCGTTGAAAGGGTAACCATAGGTGCATCGCTTTTGATGGTTCTGGCAACCGCATAAGCAACCGCGGTATGAGGGTCAATCAACTTTTCTGAGGTTTTAAGTGTGTTGGCAATTGTTGCTGCAACGGTTTGTTCATCGGTTCGACCAGATGTGAAGCCAGCGCGTAATTTTGCCAGCGCATCGGTTGGAATTTCAAAGGCACCAGATTGTTTAAGGCCTGACATCATGGTGGTTACAGCATTTCCGTCGCGACCCGTTAGATCAAACAACAAACGTTCGAAGTTACTCGACACTTGAATATCCATCGATGGCGATGTGGTTGGCTCAACGCCTGTGACTTCATAGCGCCCTGTTTTTAAGGTACGGTCTAAAATGTCGTTTGAGTTTGTAGCGATGACCAATTGTTCTATCGGTAAGCCCATTTGTTTAATAACGTAGCCCGCAAAAATATCACCAAAATTTCCTGTTGGAACGGTGAAGCTTACAGGACGATCGGGGCCACCAAGGGCCAGTGCTGCAACCGCATAATAAACTGTTTGCGCCATAATGCGGGCCCAGTTGATTGAGTTTACACCCGCCAAATTTTGCGCGTTACGAAATGAAGTATCGGCAAACATGGCTTTGACTAAATCTTGGCAATCATCAAAATTACCTTTTAGAGCGATGTTGGCAACACGGTCCGAACCTGTTGTGGTCATCTGACGGCGCTGCACAGCGCTTACTTTTTCATGCGGATGAAGCACAAAAACGTGCGCACGCGTTGAGTTTTTAAAGGCTTCAATGGCTGCCCCACCCGTATCGCCTGAAGTTGCCGCCACAATAGAAGCGTTCTTATCTGCCCGCTCTAGCGCCCAGTCCATCAGGCGTGCCAGCAATTGCATGGCCACATCTTTAAACGCTAATGTCGGCCCGTGGTATAATTCTAACAACCATTGATTATGATCGAGCTGGGTCAATGGGGTGACGGCACGATGAGAGAACGAGCCATAGGCATCTTGTATCATAGCCTTAAATGTTTCGCGCGGCATGGCGCCTTCAACAAATGGCCACATCACAGCAAGAGCAATATCTGCGTAAGACTTGCCACGCAAAGCACGCCATTCATCTTTGTTTAAAGTGGGCCATTGTTCAGGTACATAAAGCCCACCGTCTGCGGCCAAACCTGTGATGATTACATCTTCAAAACCAAGTTTTGGTGCGCCTTGGCGTGTCGAAACGAATTGCATTTAAAAGTCTCCTTAAACAAGCGCTTGCTATAGCGGTTTTAAAGAGAAGCTACAAGATGCTTGTGGCGGCATTGGTTAGGCCAACAAGTTCAGTTCACGTTGCTTTTTCTTGGTTAGTTTGGCTGAGATGATTTTGTGGGCCTCAATGATATAAGACTTGATGTCTTCATCGTTCATGGCTTTTTCACTTTCTAATTGCACCCACTTTGCTCGTGCAAGATATGGTGCTGGAACAATGTCATCTTGTTCAGTCAGGACCATGTAGGAAAAATCGGAACATTTAAAACCAATTTTTTGGTGATCCCCCTCACCCCAATGAGAGCAAATGGCAAAGATTTTGCCGCCAACTTTCCACACGCTAGCGTTTCCCCACTGGATGACGTTGGTGGTGGAATTTAAGGTTTTGCAGAAGCTATCAAATTCATTTCGGGTCATCTTCAGGCTGCCTTTTACTAACACGCATGAAATAGATTGTCATAACCAGTAAGATGAAAGCAAGAGCAAACCACGTTATGGCGTATTGCAAATGGTTGTTGGTGAGCTTGATGGTAACAGGTAAAATTTTGGGAACATCGCCCTTTGCTGGCTCACCATTGGGTTCCAGCTGAAAGAACAATGACGAAATAACAGCTTGCTGGCCATCAGGCATTTTTCCAACTTCGGCCGGTAACGAATGAGCAAGGCTTGGCCGATCATACCAATACCAAATGTTTTTACTCAGATCAGGTTCGGGTAGAAATATTTGATAACCTGTGACGTGATTTCTCGTAACGCCTGTGATGGTTATTTTACCCTTGGGTGTTCGCGAGGTAGGGCGATCTTTTGGCAAACGCTTTGCTTGCGGCACCCAACCGCGATCAACGAAAACGATATAGCCTTTGTCTTCAATAAATGGCGTAACGATATGATAGCCAGGCTTGGATTTGTTAGAGCGATATATGTAGCGTTCTAAGTCGTGGCGATAATGACCGGTCAACCGCGCCCGCAAAAAATTGACATTAAAGCCATATTCTAAGCCTGCTTCAATATCAGTAATCGTAACAGGCTTTGCAGTGACGGCATGTTGGCTTTGCTCAATGAGTTCATTCTTCCATTGCAGACGCTGGACCTGCCAAAGGGCAAGCCCAACTAGAACAATGAACAACAAAATCGCAAAAATCAAAAATCCAATACGGCGGGCTTTTTTCATGGCGTTTAAATTTCTTTTGGCTGGTTAATTGTTTTGTCTATTTAAGTTTTCCCAGGTGCTGCATCACGTTTGTATTGCTGAGCAATGAAAAAACCTTTCGCAGGTCTTAGCAATAACAATGGCACACCAACAGCCATCGGAATAGCCACAAGCGCGTGAACCCAATAAGCAGGCTGATAGGTAAACTCCACATAAAGCGTGCTACCCATGGCCAAGATTGAGCCGATGACCATAACAAACCATGTTGCACCGTCACCAGCATCGGCAAAGCCGAAATCCAGCTCACAAGAATTACATTCTTTAGCCACTGTCAAAAAACCATTGAATAGTTTACCGCGTCCACAGCGTGGGCACTTTCCTGCAAAACCAGTCGAAGTGGCAGAAAGGTCTGGATAGTGATTTTCGTCTGTCATTGTTTTTCTTTTTTGTTTGATAAAATTAAAAAGGTCGCGTCCAGTATAAACCAGACGCGACCATAAATCGTCCGACGAATTGTAGCGGGCTATATCGTAGCAGCGCTCAATTTAGAGGCCGCCGACTGCGACACCCCAGGAACCCCAGACATATACAGATGCAAACAAGAACAACCATACAACGTCGACAAAGTGCCAATACCAAGCCGCCGCTTCAAAACCAAAATGTTGTTCTGGTGTGAAGTGACCTTTAAGTGCGCGGAACAAACACACGATCAAGAAAATTGTACCAACCAACACGTGGAAACCGTGAAAGCCTGTCGCCATGTAAAATGTCGATGTATAAATGTTGCCACCATTATCTGCACTAAAGGCAAATGCTGCATGGGCATATTCGTAGGCTTGAACACCTGTAAATACTAACCCAAGAAGGATAGTTAAAACCAACCCCCAAATCAGGCCTTTGCGGTCATTGTTAATCAATGCATGGTGGGCCCATGTTACGGTTGTACCAGAGGTTAAAAGGATAATCGTGTTGAGCAGCGGCAAATGCCAAGGGTCAAAAATTTGCGTTCCCTTTGGAGGCCAAACGCCGCCAGTTGCTTCAACCCGTGTGGCTTGAATAACTTCGTCATAGAACAACGATGCATCGAAATATGCCCAAAACCATGCCACAAAGAACATAACTTCTGAGGCAATAAACAAAATCATACCATAGCGCAGGTGAAGCTGAACCACTTTAGTGTGATCGCCTTGATGGGCTTCTTTGATGATGTCAGACCACCACATAAACATGGTATATAAAACGCCAGCAAAGCCAGCTGCCAGAACCCACGGATTGCCGCCATGGAACCAATTTACCGCGCCAACGGAAAGAATGAACGCCGAGATTGAGCCAACAACTGGCCATGGGCTTGGATCCACAAGATGGTAATTATGATTTGGTGCGTGGCTATCTGCCATGTTCCCTTAACTCCCTTTTAGTCAGGCAATTGATGCCCGTATTATAAGAATTTGTGTCTATCTCTAGAGCGTTTCATGTTTTGTTTGAATCACAAACACTGCATAAAACGCAAGATTATCAATACCTTAAATATGTCGTTCTGGTTCAATCTAAACCAGAACGACTCTAATTTGCATTTGATGGTTTCACATCACCATTTTGGCTTTGCAAAACTTCGGTGACTTTTTTAATCTTTACTTGTTCTGGCTTATCGTTTTTCTTTTCGTAAAAAGTATACGACAAGGTGATTGTCGTAAGCTTTTTCAAATCTTTGTCATTTGCAAGTTCAGGATCGATAAAAAATGTTACGGGCATGTCGACTGTTTGGCCTGGCTTTAAAGTTTGCTCAGTAAAACAAAAACACTCTACCTTATTGAAATATTGCCCAGCAAGCGGCGGTGAAACGTTGAATACTGCGGTGCCTATAACGGTTTGTTTTGATGTATTGGTGGCGCGATAAAACGCAAGAGATTCTGTTCCAATTTTCATTGTTATCTTAGTTTGAACAGGTTTAAACACCCAATCCATACCACGATTGACGTTGGCATCAAAAGCAACGGTAATTTCACGATCAAGGATAACTCCATCTGCACCGCTTGAAACTTGCGTTGTGCCGCCAAAGCCCGTGACTTGGCAGAAAATTCTGTAGAGCGGAACCGATGCATAAGCCATGCCGATCATCCCAAAAACAACGCTAGCACAAATGATGGCAATACGAGTGTTAGCCTTATCATTTTTAACTAATTTATTTTGAGTAACAGACATAGCTATAAAATCTCCAAACCTACATTAAGCTTACATTGAACCGAGATTTTCGCTCACGCGGATCATGGTGGTGATAAAGAACAACAAAGACAGACCAGCCAAAGACAAGGCAACAGCGATATTGCGTTTACGGCGACTAGCAACTTCCTCAGTAGTTAATTTACGAAATTCCATGGTTTATACTCCTACGCCAGAAAATTTTGACAAGCCCAACGCCCATTCAGCAAGCAAGGCTGAAAACATGACGAAGAGATACAATATTGAAAACTTGAATAGTTTTTGCGGGGCCTGACCCAAAGCACTATCGCTTTTTGCGGCATAAATTTTCCATGCAAACCACATAAAGATTGCATTCATCACAACAGCGGTGAGCGTATACAACAAACCTGCAGCACCCAAAAGGGCTGGTGCGAAAGTAACGGGCACGAGCGCTAAGGTATAAAACCAGATTTGACGCCGAGTTTCACCAATACCTGCCACAACTGGCAACATGGGAATATTTGCACGCTGATAATCGCCCGAGCGATAAAGCGATAGCGCCCAAAAATGCGGCGGTGTCCACAAGAAGATAATAAGGAAAAGCGAAATCGACATTAAATCAATCCCACCAGTAACGGCAGCCCAACCAATCATTGGCGGGAACGCGCCTGATGCACCACCAATAACAATATTATGGGGTGTCGAGCGCTTTAACCACATCGTGTAAACAACGGTATAAAAGAAAATGGTAAAGGCAAGCAATGCGCCCGCGAACCAATTGACCAAAACACCAAGCACGAAAACGGCACCAGCTGACAAAACTAAGCCGAAAGCCAACGCATCGGTATCAAGAATTTTTCCTGCTGGAATCGGGCGACTTTGCGTGCGTTTCATCACCGCATCAATGTCGGCATCATACCACATGTTTAATGCACCTGAAGCACCTGCACCAACCGCAATTGCTAAAATTGCAATGGCGCCAATAAAGGGATGAATGTGGCCCGGTGCAGTAACAAGACCAACCATTGCTGTAAAAATAACCAACGACATCACACGAGGTTTTAGCAAGGCAAAATAATCGGAAACTTCACCCTCACCGTTCAACCGAGGAAGAGCTGCTTTATCTGTCTGCGTCATATCTAAGCTTGTATCGCTCATCGAAATCTCATGTGGTTTAAAATAGAAAAAATAATTTTAAAATGACCTACGGTATCTAACAGCGATACCGCAGGCTTGATTTGTTCAGTTAGAAATCGACCTATTTAATAACAGGTAGATCATTAAACTGGTGGAACGGTGGTGGTGAAGACAATGTCCATTCCAACGTATCAGC
>JAMOMM010000404.1 GCA_027067085.1 Hyphomicrobiales bacterium | reverse complement strand
AGCCTTTTGTAGTTCATTGCCTGTATTAACCTGAATAAATAAATTTACATGTTTATTCTGCTTCACCATCTCTTTTGCAAGAATTTTGGCTAATTTCGGTCGGTCTAAAGTTTGAATAACATCAAACAATGCCACCGCATCTTTTGCTTTGTTTGTTTGCAAAGGTCCGATCATATGAAGTTCGCAATCAGGATATTCATGCTTTAACTCAATCCATTTAGATTGAGCCTCTTGAACTTTGTTTTCACCAAAAATACGCTGTCCACTTTTCAATACAGGTTCAATTGAAGCACGCGAAAAAGTTTTCGAAACCGCTACAAGATGTACATCGTCCGTTGATTGTTTTGCGTGGTTTATCCGCGATAGAACCGAAAAATACGCTTCAACGATAAGTTTATCTTCAATTTTACTCAAGTTTATCTCCATGCAAACGATTTAATTACATCCGTTTACCTTGCTAGCACAGGCAAGGGCTGATAGTCATATCTGCAAATAATTATTTTAAATTCGGAACTAAATCAATGACGAGTGAACGTTATAATTCTCGCCAAGCAGAGCCAAAGTGGCAAAAAGCTTGGGAAGACGCTGGGGTTTTTATTGCCCGCGAAAATACCAACGAACCAAAATATTTCGTTTTGGAAATGTTCCCATATCCATCTGGCCGCATCCATATGGGGCACGTTCGAAATTACGCCATGGGCGATGTCATTGCCAGATATAAACGAGCCAAAGGTTTCAATGTTCTCCATCCAATGGGTTGGGATTCATTTGGTATGCCTGCAGAAAACGCTGCAATGGAAAACAACGTTCAACCAAAAGGCTGGACCTACGAAAACATTGACACCATGCGCACTCAACTTAAATCCATGGGCCTTTCAATTGATTGGACCCGCGAGTTTGCTACCTGCGATGTAGAGTATTATGGTAAGCAACAAGAAATTTTCTTAGACTTTCTTGACCAAGGCCTAGTCGAACGGCGAAAATCAGTTGTGAATTGGGATCCTGTTGACAATACAGTTTTAGCCAATGAACAAGTCATCGATGGTAAAGGTTGGCGTTCTGGCGCAGCTGTAGAAAAACGCGAATTGTCTCAATGGTTTTTGAAGATTTCAGACTATTCCCAAGAACTACTTGATGCGCTGGATGAACTTCCTGGCTGGCCAGAAAAAGTTCGCGTCATGCAGAAAAATTGGATTGGCCGCTCACAGGGTCTTCAATTTTCTTTTGAACTAGAAGATGAGAACGCCAACTTGCTTGATGAAAAACTCACTGTTTTCACCACAAGGCACGATACCATTTTTGGTGCCTCCTTTTGTGCTGTTGCAGCCGATCATCCAATTAGCATTAAGGCCTCACAAAATTCTACCGAAATTTCTGATTTTCGTAAAGAATGCGCTTCCTTAGGCACTAGTGAAGAGGCTATCGAGACTGCAGAGAAAGAAGGCGTGTTTTTGGGTATTTATGCCCGTCATCCGTTCGATCAGTCAATTCGTATCCCAGTTTACGCCGCAAATTTCGTTTTAATGGGGTATGGAGAAGGCGCGGTCTTTGGTTGCCCCGCACACGATCAACGCGACTTGGATTTTGCCAATAAGTATGGTCTTAAAGTCACACCCGTTGTTGCCCCTAGCGATGATCTTAATTTCACCATCACAGATACGGCCTTTATCGATAATGCTGGTGGCAACACTGTAATGATTAATTCGGCATTTTTAGATGGCATGAGCGTAAGCGCTGCCAAAAAAGAAATCGCCAAACGCTTTGAAGAATTAGGTACTGGCGAACAAAAAATCAATTACCGTCTTCGTGATTGGGGAATCTCTCGTCAACGTTATTGGGGCTGCCCCATTCCTATCATCCATTGTGATGATTGTGGTTTAGTGCCAGAAAAACGTTCGGCCCTACCCGTTATTTTACCTGATGAAGCCTCTTTTGATCTACCAGGAAACCCCCTTGATCGCAATGATGAATGGAAACAAACGTCTTGCCCAAAATGTGGTAAATCTGCACAACGTGAAACGGACACCTTCGATACCTTTATAGATTCGTCGTGGTATTATGCGCGTTTTTGTTCACCAAAGGCAGATAAACCTGTTGAAGCAGATAAAGCCAATTATTGGTTACCCGTTGACCAATATATCGGCGGAATCGAACACGCCATTTTGCATTTGCTTTACTCGCGATTCTTTTGCCGTGGTTTGGAAAAAGCTGGCTATTTAGATGTTAAAGAACCATTTGCCAACCTATTTACTCAAGGTATGGTCACCCACATGACCTTTAAAGGTGAAAATGCAGGTTGGGTTTTACCAGAGCTTGCTATTAAATCTGGCGATAAGTGGACCCACAAAGATACTGGCGAAGAACTTGAAGCTGGCAGTATTATTAAAATGTCCAAATCCAAAAAGAATGTCGTCGATCCAGAACATATTATTGAAGAGTATGGAGCCGATACTGCGCGTTGGTATATGCTTTCAGATTCCCCACCAGACCGTGATATTGAATGGACGGCAGCAGGTGCCGAAGGCGCATGGAAATTTACTCAAAAACTTTGGCGCACCGTTCACCTGATCTCTCAACTTCCCTCGCAGAAAGACAAATCTGTTCCAAATGAATTTTCTGAAAATGCAGAAGGTTTAAGGAAAATTTGCCATCAAACACTAAAAGCCGTTGGTAGCGATATTGAATCATTGCGGTTTAATCGTTCTATCGCCAGAATTCACGAGTTTACCAACGAACTTACAGCAAAATTGAATAATTGTGATGGGTCAGACGGTGACCATTTTGCACTTTTTGAAGGTGCATCTATCCTAAGTCATATAATTGCTCCAATGATGCCACACCTTGCAGAAGAGTGCTGGAACCAATTGGGAAATGATACGCTTGTGTCCTTAGAACCATGGCCGACTGTTGACGAGAGTTTGATAGTGGAAAATTCCGTGACTATGGCCGTCCAGATCAACGGTAAACGCCGAGCTGAAATTTCTGTCCCAAAGACAATGGAAAAATCAGATATTGAAAAAGTTGCTCTTGAGTTGGATAATGTAAAAAGAAACCTCGCGGGTTTAAAGGTCCGAAAAGTAATTGTTGTTCCCGGTCGAATTGTTAATATTGTGGCCAATTAGGAATCTTAAATGTTTAAACTTAACGTTATCGTTTTAATCAGTTGTTTTGGGCTCACAGCTTGCGGCTACAAGCCACTATACGGTGTTGATTCAAGTGGCCGCAATATTTCCAGCAAGCTGAATGCAATTTCCGTTGACCCCCAATCTAATAGACAAGACCAATTGATAAGAAACGAGATACTTTCTTCTATCGGATCTAATTCAAATTCACCAATTTATAGCTTAAGCTTTAAATCAAATGCCAATGACGCCGATACTGTCCAGGCATTTAACGCAGATACCCTGCGCAAATCTTACCAACTAAATGTTAAGTTTGATCTCGTTCGAAAAGCCAACGGAAAATCAGTTTTGAAAGGTACAACGTTTGCTCATGTATCCTATGATAAAACTGCGGCTCCATTTTCTGATTATCAAGCCAAAATTTCAGCCCAAGAAAGAGCAGCAAAACAAGTTGGTAGTGACATCAGAACCCGCTTAGCGGCCTATTTTGCCTCTCGTTAGGACCAATTTGGATGGCAATTTTCAAACCGACAGACTTGCACTTATTCACCAAACAAAAAAATCCCCAAGTATCAGCTATTTTGCTTTTTGGTCCAAACGAAGCCAAAATAAAAGCAGCTGCCAAACAAATTGCCCTCACAATTGTTGATTCCCTTGATGATCCTTTTTCCGTTGATTCCTTAGAGGAAAAACAAATCAAGGAAACACCTGGCTTGTTGCGCGATGAAGCAATGTCATTATCCTTTATTGGGGATAGTAAGGTCATCACAATTAAGGATCCAGGTCCAGCATCTGTTAAACAAATCCCAGATTATTTGAGCGTGACCGATACACAAAATGTTTTAATTGTTGAAGCTGGAAATCTCACAAAAACAGCCGCTCTGCGAAAAATATTTGAAAAAGCCAAGAATGCTGCTTGTATTGCATTCTATGATGATACCCCCGCAGAGTTAGTTAGTTTTGTTATTCAACAGTTTTTACAATTTGGAAAAACAATCGATCAGTCAAATTCAAGAGCATTGGTTGAATCTGTGGGAAACCATCGTGGTCTGATAGAACAAGAAATCGAAAAATTATTGAATTTTTGTGGTCCAAACAATGAGATCACACTATCTGACATTGAAGCATTAAGTGGAGACCCACTAGCAGACAGTATTGAAACTTTATGTGATGCAGCAATCCTTGGGCAAAGCGCTGATGCACTCAAACAAATTGAACAACTGGCGTTAAGTGGTACTCAACCTGCTCAAATTTTAAACGTTATTTCAATTCATCTGATGCGATTACTCGCAATGAAAGCAGAACAAGACAAAGGGCAACCCATCGACAATCTTATTCGATACTCACGCCCTCCAATTTTTTTCAAACGCCAACCCATTGTTAAGCGTCAAATCAGTAGTTGGCGTAGCTCAACACTTAAAAATGGTCAAAAAATTGTATTTGATGCAATTGCGCAAACCCGTAAAAACCCAGAACTTGCGCTCACAGTATGTGAACGCACAATTCTAAATTTAGGTCGCTTATCACGAGCACGCTAAGGCTATTTTTTTAATTTTTCGCAAAGTGATTCTAGTTGCTCTAAATTTGAGTATTGAATCGACACAGAACCCGTTTCTTTTTTACCCACTTGAATTTCAACCACAAGACCAAGTTTTTCGCTAAGCTCCTTTTCAAGTGCTTTTACATCAGCCGTTTTCTGTGGTTTGACAATTTTACTTCGAAGCGAGGGCTTATCATTATTTTCAGGCTCTTTAATGAGATTTTCAGCCTCTCGCACGCTCAAGCCAAGCTTAATCATTTTGTCAGCCAAAACTTCTGGGTCTTTAGCAGCAACGAGAGTTCTAGCATGGCCCGCCGATAAAACACCTTCTTCGACTTTTTCACGGACACTTTCAGGTAAATTCAACAAACGCATCATATTCGCAATATGACTACGGCTTTTACCAATAGATTCAGCTAATTTTTGCTGTGTATAATCAAACTGCTCAATAAGCTGAGAATAACCTGTAGCTTCTTCAATCGGATTTAAATCAGATCTTTGAATATTTTCAATCAAAGCAATCTCAAGCATTTCACCATCATCTAATTCTCTAATCAGAACTGGCAGCTCATGAACACCTGCAATCTGCGCTGCACGCCAACGGCGTTCTCCCGCAACAATTTCATAAGAATTTGGTGTTTTTCCAGGACGAACAACGAGTGGCTGCAACAATCCTTTTTCTCGAATTGAATTCGATAAATCTTCTAAATCTTCTGGCTTAAAACTTTTACGTGGATTGTTTGGGCTGCCACTCAAAAATTCAATTGGCACATGACGAAGGCTTCGTGCATCTGCAATCACACCTTCTTCTGTTACATCATCCCCAATAAGTGCGGCCAACCCCCGGCCAAGACGCTTTTTTGCTGCCTGTGTCATGCTTTAATAGCCCTTGCTTTTTTATAGATGCAGTCTTTACGCTGCGATTAAAGTACGTTCACGCCGAATAATTTCTGACGCTAAAGAAATATATGCCTGACTACCCGCACAGGCATTATCGTAAAGGAGAACAGGTTGACCATAAGATGGTGCTTCTGATACTCGAACATTTCTTGGAATAACCGTTTGGTAAACTTTATCCCCCAATACACTGCGCACATCATCAGCAACTTGCTCTGACAAAGAATTACGTCGATCATACATTGTCAGCACAACGCCCTGCACTGTTAGCTTTGGATTAAGACTTTTGCGGACCCGCTCTACAGTTTTAAGCAGTTGGCTCAATCCTTCAAGCGCATAAAATTCACACTGCAACGGAACCAAAATAGCATCTGCCGCAGAAAGAGCATTGATTGTCAAAAGATTCAAAGATGGAGGGCAATCAAACAAAATATATGTATAGGCAACATCAGCACCCCCAGAACGCTGCATCTCGTCAATAGCATCTTTCAACCGATAAGTTTTGCGATCAATTTGGGCTAACTCTAGCTCAGCACCCAACAAATCCATAGACGACGGTGCGCAATGAAGACCAGGAATTTCTGATTCGATAATAATCGATTGCAAAGACGCCTCACCCATCAACACATGATAAGTTGATTTACGTCGATTATCGCGTTCTAAACCCAGTCCCGTGCTTGCATTTCCTTGCGGATCAACATCAATGACAAGGACCTTTTCCCCAACAGCAGCAAGCGCTGTACCTAAATTGATCGCTGTTGTTGTTTTACCAACACCACCTTTTTGGTTTGCTACTGCTAATATTCTCGGCTGAATTTTATCCGATTGACTTTGTGGCACCTGAGGCATGACGAACTTCCTTTATACTGAGAATACATCCAGCCACATTTGTGCGACTCGGTAAGCAAATATGTTTCATATTCCAGTATTTTGAAGTTTGCGTCAATTCACTGTCCACAGCTTCTCCCTTAAGAAACAGCATTTCTCCACCACTTTCTACAAATGGCACAGCTAATTTCACTAACAAAGGCAAAGGTGCCAACGCACGTGCAGTAACCAGCTCTATTTCATTAACCCATGGCTGGTCATATACATCCTCAATTCGCGCACAATGAACGGTGGCTTTCACACCAGTTTTACGAATAGCCTCTCGCATAAACGCCGCTTTCTTACCATTACTCTCTACAAGATGAACTTCAACGCCACGATCACTCAAAGCAATAGCAACAATAATCCCAGGAATTCCCGACCCTGAGCCCAAGTCAACAATAGATTTTACATCAAGAGGAATAGCATTAGCCAACTCCAACCCATCAGCAATATGTCGAGACCACAATCGAACCAGTTCTTTTGGCCCCACTAAGTTAATCTTTTTTTGCCACTTTCTAAGTAACTCAACAAAAATATCTAACTTTTTCAATGATTCACGTGAAACACTAAATGCATTTTTGATGTCTTTTCGTGTAGCACTTTCAGGAATGATATTCACCATCAAGCTTGCTTTCGAAGATTTGGTTTTTTGATATACGCCAACAGCAACGTCAATCCAGCTGGTGTCATCCCATCAATCCGCGATGCTTGGGCCAATGTGACGGGATTGACCTTAATAAGCTTCTGTTTTAATTCAGAGGACAATCCGTTGACACCCGCAAAATCAAATCCATCTGGAATTTTTAGCCCCTCATCACGCTTATACATTTCAATGTCTTTAGCCTGGCGTTCCAAATATCCTGAATAAATAGCATCAGCTTCAATCTGTTCAATAATTTCTGGAGACAAATTTCTTAACTCTGGCCAAATAGATTGCAATTGCTCCATTGAAATTTCAGGGTATGCGATTAATTCCGCAACGCTGCGTTTCACACCATTTTTATTCAATTTTATGCCATACTTCTCCGCTTCATTGGGAGAAAGCCTGAGACTTGATGCAATTTCACGTGCATAAGCTAATGCCATCATTTTAGCATTAAACAGGTCAGCACGTTGTTGTCCAACCAATCCATAATCAATTCCAAGCTGAGTCAATCGCTGATCGGCATTATCAGCACGCAAAGAAAGCCGGTATTCAGCTCGCGATGTAAACATTCGGTATGGTTCACTCACCCCTCGCGTAACCAAATCATCTATCATCACCCCAATGTAAGCTTGAGACCTATCAAAAATCATTGGTATGTTGCCCAAAACCGCTCGTGCCGCATTGGCGCCAGCTACCAAGCCCTGTGCTGCAGCTTCTTCATATCCCGTGGTTCCATTGATTTGACCTGCCAAGTAAAGAGCCGGCAATCGACGGGTTTCTAAACTTGGCCTCAACTCCCGCGGATCAATATAGTCATACTCAATAGCATAACCTGGCTGGAGGATTTTCACATTCTCTAGACCCTTTATGGTTCTAATGTATGTTTCTTGAACATCTTGCGGCAAAGACGTGGAAATGCCATTGGGATAAACCGTGTCATCGTCCAGTCCTTCAGGCTCCAAGAAAATCTGGTGACTAGATTTTTCGTTGAAACGAACAATTTTATCTTCAATTGACGGACAGTAGCGTGGGCCAGTACCTTCAATTTTACCAGAATACATCGCAGATTTAGATAAATTGTCTTCAATTATTTTGTGAGTTAAACTATTGGTATGAGTAATATAACAGGCAATCTGCCGAACTTTAATATTTTTGTTTAAGAAAGAAAACGGAATGGGGGTTTCATCGGCTTCTTGTCTTTCCAACTGATCCCAATCGATTGTCTTTCCATCCAAACGCGCTGGAGTGCCTGTCTTTAACCGACCCAACTCAAATCCTGCATCCATCAAAGCTTTAGAAAGTTCATTTGAGGGATCTTCCCCCATCCGTCCAGCTGGAGTGGTCTTATCACCAATATGGATCATTCCACGTAAAAAAGTCCCTGTTGTTAAAACCACAGCTCCAGCTGTAAATTCTTGGCCATTTTCTAGTTTTACACCGACTACTCTTTCCTCATCCATCTTTAAAGCGGCAACAGCACCTTCGATAGTTTCCAGGTTTTGTTGTAAAGCTAAAAGATCTTGAACAGCTTTGCGATACAGTTTTCGATCTGCTTGCGTTCTAGGACCGCGCACAGCTGGACCTTTTGAACGGTTTAACATTCGAAATTGAATGCCAGACAGGTCCGCAGCTTTAGCCATAATACCATCAAGAGCATCAATCTCACGAACGAGATGTCCCTTACCTAAACCACCTATTGCCGGATTACACGACATCTCACCGATTTTTGTTAAGTCATGGGTAATCAATGCAGTACGCGCACCAACTCGGGCAGACGCTGCAGCAGCTTCTGCACCAGCATGTCCGCCACCAATTATAATGACATCAAACGTTTTCATACTAAAATCTCTATAAACTCTTTGGCACTGTGTATCGATACAGACCCCTATCAGTCAAAGTTTTTATAGTTATGGTATCTAAAAAGTTAAGTTTCACGTGAAACAAATGAATCAAAAATCAAGCAGATTCGCAGGTTTCCCACATGAATCACTACTTACCCACACAAAAATCATTGAAAATCACGTCTAACAAGTCCTCTACATCGACTCTTCCGACCAATCTTCCCAATTCTATTGCTGCTAATCGAATTTGCTCTGACAGTAATTCTAAAGATTGAGAATCCATTTCAATCGCACGGTCAATATATCCGATGCAATGTGATAAGGCTTCTTTTTGTCGCTGTCGGGTAATTAATGCAGGCTCATTGCCACCAAACAGATGTGAAACTCTATCTGATAATTCCCTAAGCAATGTATCTAAACCATGCCCCGTTTTTACTGAGATTTTTAATGCTGGGCCAATTTCATCTAAACTTTGATCCACATTGTCAATTTTATTGATTACTTTAATGACGTCACCCTCTGTCACAACGTCTAATTTATTGAAGTATTGACCCGACTCGATAACCCATAGGACAATATCGGCTTCTAAACTTTTCTGACGGGTTTTTTTAATACCTTCTTTTTCAATCAGATCATCAGTTTGTTGCCTTAACCCTGCAGTGTCAGTAAAAATGACAGGAATACCATTTAACTCTAACTGAACCTCAATTGCGTCTCGAGTTGTCCCTGGAATTTCCGACACAATAGCAACTTCGCGATCTGCTAAATAGTTTAAGATACTTGATTTACCAACATTAGGTTCTCCGACTAAGACAACTTTTACGCCATCTCTAATACCAGTACCTCGGGCACTATCATTCAAATGGCCTGCCATTTCATTTCGTAAGTGAATCATCTTTTCTGTTTGATGGGTAACAGCCCTCTCATCAACATCTTCCTCTTCAACAAAGTCTATGGAAGCTTCAAAATAAGCTAGTATTGAAATTATGTCCCTACGCCACTTTTCAAATACCAAGCTTGAGGCTCCCTGAGCCTGAGCTAAAGCTTGTTTTCTTTGAGCTTGTGTTTGTGCATGCAAAAGATCCCCCAAGCCTTCGATTTCAACTAGATCTAACCGACCATTAGAAAACGCCCGACGAGTAAACTCTCCAGCTTCCGCCTGCCTAAAGTCATCAATTTGTCCCAGTGCATCAAGAACCGCGCTAATTGTTGCTTGTCCCCCGTGAATGTGAAATTCAACAATATCTTCACCTGTAAAAGTCAAAGGTGCTTGAAATTTTAAAACTAAGCCTTCGTCTAAAACCTCACCAGATATTGAGTTCTTAATTTTGCGCAAACTTGCATATCGCTCTTCAACATCCTTCGCACATAATAAATTGATACTTTGAAACGCCTTAGGGCCTGATACACGTATCACCGCAATACCAGCCATACCAGCACCCGTTGATAGACTGAAAATAGTAGTGCTCTCAATCATGTTTATCTCAATTTGTTACGGCAACGAATCAAATGAAATCAATGCCAATTAAAAGTATTACTACATAAAACAAAAATGGCGACGACCATTAAAATAAGTCGTCGCCTTCTAAAAACCGCTAGAATCGATGATTCACGTGAAACGTTTAGACCAAATACAATCCAAACCATTGACGATTAAGTCAGTTAAGTTAAACATTCATTGAATCGAAAAACTCACTGTTATCCTTGGTTGAGCGCAATTTATCTAACAAGAATTCCATCGCATCCGTGGTACCCATTGGATTAAGAATACGGCGTAAAACAAATGTTTTCTTAAGTAACTCAGGCGTAACCAGCAATTCTTCTTTACGTGTTCCAGATTTCAGAATATCGATAGCTGGGAAAACCCGTTTATCTGCTATCTTACGATCAAGAACGATTTCAGAGTTACCAGTACCCTTAAACTCTTCAAAAATAACTTCATCCATCCGACTACCTGTGTCAATCAGAGCCGTTGAAATAATTGTCAAAGAGCCACCTTCTTCAATATTGCGTGCTGCACCAAAGAACCGTTTTGGGCGTTGTAAAGCGTTCGCATCAACACCACCAGTAAGAACCTTACCAGAAGATGGAACCACAGTATTATAAGCGCGACCAAGTCGCGTAATAGAATCAAGTAAAATAACAACGTCTCGGCCATGTTCAACCAAGCGCTTAGCTTTCTCGATAACCATTTCAGCAACTTGTACATGCCGAGATGCCGGTTCATCAAACGTTGAACTAACAACTTCACCCTTTACTGAGCGTTGCATATCAGTCACTTCTTCTGGCCGCTCATCAATCAACAAAACAATCATATAACATTCAGGATGGTTTGCAGCGATAGATTTAGCAATGTTTTGTAGTAAAACGGTTTTACCTGTCCGTGGAGGTGCAACAATAAGACCGCGTTGTCCTTTACCAATTGGGGCAACTAAATCAATAACCCGGCCCGAGAAATCTTTATTGTCGGGATCGACTATTTCCATTTTAAAAGGTTCGTCAGGATAAAGTGGCGTCAAATTATCAAAATGAACTTTGTGCTTTGCTTCTTCAGGATCAATAAAATTAACCCTATTAACTTTCAAAAGCGCGAAGTATCGCTCACCATCTTTAGGCGCACGAATTTCCCCTTCAACGGTATCACCAGTTTTAAGGCTAAAACGGCGCACCTGACTTGGGCTTACATAAATATCATCGGGACCTGCAAGGTAATTTGCATCTGGGGAGCGTAAGAAACCAAATCCATCTTGTAGAATTTCAACAACACCTTCCCCAATAATGTCAATTTCTTCTTCAGCAAGTTGCTTTAAAATTGCAAACATTAATTCTTGTTTGCGTAATGAACTAGCACTTTCAACCTCTAGTTCTTCAGCAAAGGACAAAAGTTGGGCGGGAGTTTTCTTTTTGAGATCAAGCAGCGTGATCTCTGTCATATCATGAATATCGGTCATTTATCTAAATCTATTGTATTTTGAAGCTGAAATACCAGCTGGACAGTCTTTTTAAGAAAAAGCTATCAAATAAAAGGAAGGAATTTAGAACGCTTATCAAAAGCTATCCTAAGTCGCAAGCCTAGCATTTAAATTCAAAATATTCCAACCTTTATTTTTTTCTAGATTTTACGACCCATCAAATTCTCTAACCGTATCAACCATTATATGGATATGGTCAACCTCAGTGGTTTGACGAACACCATGCCCAAGATTGAAAATATGTCGATCCATAGGAATATTTGAAACAATATGGCGCACATTTTCTTTTAAACCTGGACCACCAATATCCAAAAGAACTGGATCCAAATTTCCTTGCACAGCAACTTTATCAATCAGATTTTCTCTGATCCAATTTACTGGCAATGAAGATTCAACCCCAATACCTTGCATATCAATAGCTTTAACAAAGTCTAATTGTCCCGCGCCTAAGCCTTTAGCAAATCCGATAATAGGAACCTGCACGCCTCTTTCTCTCAAACCAGCAACAATTTTTGCGATAGGTTTATAACAATACTTTTCACGTTGTAAATCTGGCAGATCACTCGCCCAACTATCAAATATTTGAATAACCTCAACACCAGCCCTAACTTGAGCTTCAAGATAATCGATTGAAGCAATAATCAATTTATCAATTAAAACATCAAACCAAGTTTCACCAGAAAAAGCTGCTTTCTTGGATAAAAACCGATCTTGCGATGTACCGCCTTCAATCATATATGTTGCAACCGTCCATGGTGCACCACAAAATCCAATAAAAGCAACATGACTATCAAGTTCAGGTTTAACAGTTTTAATAGTGTTAAAAACAGGATCTAAAAATTCGTTAACACGACTAAGCTCTAATTTTTCAACATCTGCCATCGACCGAGTAACTGATAACTTTGGACCTTCATTTTGAACAAATCCAAGTTCCGACCCCATAGCTTGTGGCACAACCAAAATATCAGAAAATAAAATAGCTGCATCTAAATCAAATCGTCTTAAAGGTTGAATTGTCACTTCTGCTGCAAAATCAGGATTATAACAAAGATCTAAAAAGGAACCTGCTGTTTTACGCAAGTTTCTATATTCTTCTAAATACCGACCTGCTTGTCTCATAAACCATAGGGGTCTTCTGTGTGGCTTTTCATTTGCCAATACACTCATAAGAGCTTTTTTATTATCGGAATTCATTACAATCTCTAATAAAGTTAATAGAATATTAATAAGGTTGTTTTTGTTGTATAACTGTGGATAGCGGTAATAACTATTTATCAAGCAAATATCCAAAGTTATTATTATAAATTTACTTATCCTCAAAAATCACAGAAAAGCAACGGGACAATAAATCGCGTAAAAACAACTAAATATAAAAGTTTTTTTAAATTGATTAACAGTCTTTCCAGTTTTAAAAGTTTTCCCTAGAGTTTGGTTCTATTATAGCAAATCAATTAAGAGTGGAAAAAATACAGGTTAATACATCCTCTTTTCGTAATACTTGATTTTGGTCTAATACAATCAATTTTATTCACATTTAATACAAACTATTTAGGTCTGGTTTTGAACATAAAAGCGCATCAATTCTATCACATTCATTTGATTTCGGATGGCACTGGCCAAACTTTGGATACGGTCGCTCGCGCAGCAATGGCGTGCTATAAAAATCATGATCCGATTCAACATATTTATGCTTTGGTAAGAACCGAAAAACAATTAGACGTTGTTTTTAATAAGATTGAACAAGAGCCTGGCATCGTGCTGTTTACA
Organism: Hyphomicrobiales bacterium; assembly: GCA_027067085.1. Taxonomy (GTDB): domain Bacteria; phylum Pseudomonadota; class Alphaproteobacteria; order Rhizobiales; family Aestuariivirgaceae; genus JALWJW01. The sequence goes on along the minus strand of JAMOMM010000404.1, from coordinate 16,860 downwards.
ATGATTGACCCCCATCTTCGTCATTGTTTAGAAAAACACTGCGCAAAACTTTCTATTCCATCAGTATCTATTCTTGACCCGGTCATTAGTTCTTTACAAACGTATTTAAACGCAAAAAGTGAGCCAGTTATAGGTGGCCAATATGATTTGAATACTCATTATTTCAAACGAATGGACGCGCTTAACTATACATTGATCCATGATGATGGCCAACATTTGTGGGACATCGCAGCAGCAGATATAATACTTATTGGCATAAGCCGTACGTCAAAAACCCCTACGAGTATTTATTTGGCCAATCGAGGAATGAAAACGGCGAACATTCCTTTAGTTATTGAAGTGGGCGTTCCAAAAGAGCTAGAGGAATTAAATCATCCAATGATTGTTGGATTAGTTGCATCCACTGATCGGATTGCTCAAATTAGAAGAAATCGACTCGATACTATAAAAGAAAAAAAAGATAGTTTATATGTTGACCGCCGTTCTATTACCGAAGAAATAAAATTTATGCGAAGTCTTTGTTTACGAAATAACTGGCCAGTTATTGATGTTACGCGAAAGTCAATTGAAGAAACTGCCGCATCGATTTTAAATTTGTATAATGATTTAGTTGAGACATAAAGTATGAAGCCGTCATTAATCCTTGCATCAGCAAGCCAGAGTCGCCGACAGTTACTGAAAAATGCTGTAATTGAATTTTCTTCAATTGTCTCCAGCGTGGATGAAGACATTATAAAAAAGGTGTTCTTAAAAGATGGCCAAGTTGAAGATTTAGCTTTAGTGCTTGCTCAGGCAAAAGCTATTGATGTGTCGCAAACTAACCAAAATGCATTTGTCATTGGTGCAGATCAAACACTTATCTTTGAAAATACTATTTATGATAAGCCTATTTCAAGAAAAGATGCTCGCGATCAATTATTAAAACTTCGCTCCAATACCCATCAGCTCGAAACGGCAGTATCTGTTGCAAAAAATGGCCAAGTTGTGTGGAATTACAGTGAATCCTCATATCTAACAATGCGTAATTTTTCACCTGAATTTCTTGGGCATTATTTATCTACTCAAGGAGATGAGGTAAAAACCAGTGTTGGGGGCTATAAGCTTGAAGGCCAGGGCTTGCAATTTTTTGAAAGGATTGAAGGAGATTTCTTTTCTATCCTAGGGTTGCCAATGCTTGAATTATTAAAATTTTTACGCCGTGAAAATATTATCGAACAATAAGGGATTGTTTCATGCAAAAAGCATGCGTTATAGGCTGGCCTATCAAACATTCACGCTCCCCGCTCATTCATAAATACTGGCTCAAACAGTACGGACTGGTCGGAGACTATGAGAAAGTAGCAGTTGATCCGAAAAACCTTGAGAGCTTCATATTGGATATAGAAAATTTTGGTTTTCAAGGTTGCAATGTCACTATTCCTCACAAAGAAAAAGTATTTGAAATTGTTACGGTTGCAGACCCTTTGACCCAGAGCATCGGCGCAGTAAATACTGTTTATTTCGAAAATAACACGGTGTATGGACTCAATACTGATGGGTATGGTTTTATCTCGAATCTAAAAAGTGGTGTACGCGAAATCAAATTCCTTGATATGACATGTGTTGTTATTGGTGCAGGAGGTGCTTCACGAGCAATAATCGCCGCATTGTTAGGCCAAGGTGTTGCTCATATCATTTTGATAAATCGTACAATTGAGAAAGCTGAAGAACTGGCAAATCATTTTGGGAATAGAGTTTCGAGTGCTAAGTTCTCTGAACTGAATAATTCAATTTCAAAGGCGGATTTGTTAGTCAACACCACTTCGTTAGGTATGACTGGCCAACCTGAACTGGAAATAAATTTAGAAAATCTTCCACCTCATTGTTGCGTAACTGATATTGTTTATGCACCGCTTGAAACCAATTTACTCAAGCAGGCAAGACAGAGAGGTAATCCAACGGTCGATGGATTAGGTATGTTGTTACATCAGGCAGCTCCCGGATTTGAAAAGTGGTTTGGGATTTTTCCCAAAGTCACCAAAGATTTGCGAAATATAATTATTGATGATTTAGGTAAATAGCTAACATGTTGATTGTTGGACTTACAGGTTCCATTGCGATGGGAAAATCAAAAACGGCCAGTATTTTCAAAGACCTTGGCTATAAAGTGTTTGATGCCGATCAAGCAGTCCATGACTTATATGCAAATGATCTTGATATAATCAAAGACATCTCAGAAATTTGCCCGATCGCAATAATTGACAATAAAGTTAACCGTCAGGCTCTGTCTGAGTGTATCGCAAAAGATAGTACAATTATTAAAAACATCGAAGCTGTTGTTCACCCGCGTATACAAATTCTACGCAATGAGTTTATTAAAGTGGCAGAGCAACAAGGCAGTGAATTTGTCCTTTTAGATATTCCGCTATTGTTTGAAACCGGGCGTGAAGATGAGGTTGATAAAATAATTGTTGTAACGACCTCGCCAGAAATTCAACGACAACGCGCACTAGACCGTCCCAATTTATCCAAAGAAAAATTCGAATGGATACTGTCAAAACAGCTTAGTGACAGTGAAAAGCGTAAACGGGCTGATTTTATCGTTGATACTAGCGTGTCAGTTGAAGATGCAACTTTACAAGTTAAGAAAATAGTTGCCATTCTTGACCCAAGCTAGTGAGCGACATGCAGTAAATAATGAATTTGGAAAGTTAAATGCGAGAAATTGTTTTTGATACTGAAACAACTGGATTTGATCCAAAGTCGGGTGACCGGGTGGTGGAAATAGGTGCGCTTGAGTTAATCAATCATCTGCCAACAGGGGTCCAATTTCATAAATATATCAATCCGCAGCGTGATATGCCTGAAGGGGCATTTTCTGTCCATGGGTTGTCTGAAGAATTTTTGAGTGACAAACCTTTGTTCGCCGATATTTCCCAGGAATTCGATGATTTTATTAGAGATGATGTTTTGATTGCTCACAACGCATCATTTGATATGCGTTTTATTCATGCCGAGCGTGATATGATTAAAAAGCCAAGACTAACCAATCATGTCATCGATACGTTAGATCTTGCAAAGAGAAAACATCCTGCTGGTCCAAATAGCCTAGATGCTTTATGCCGAAGGTATGGGATAGATAACGCGATGCGCGATCTTCACGGCGCATTGCTTGATTCAGAATTACTTGCCGGTGTTTATTTAGAACTCATTGGAGGTCGCCAAACGACGTTAACTCTCGCGGTAAGCGATAAAAAGAAAGTCGAAACGCAAAGTGTTTCAATTTCAAAAGCGTCTGTTCGCCCTGTGCCACTCGCTTCTCGTTTAAGCCAAGAAGAAGTTAAAGCTCACGCCCAGTTTATCGATAAATTGGGTGGAAATGTCATTTGGAACCAATTTTTACCAAATAAACAATAAAAAACTTGCCAACCGCAAAGCTGACAAGTTTTTTAACTCGATCGATAATCGATAAATCAGAACATGTGATTAAGCAATAGGGGCTTCGTTATCACCTTCTGCTGCGCGTTGTTCATACATGCTGGCAAAATCAATTGGATCAAGCATTAAAGGGGGAAAGCCACCTTTTTGCGTTGCATCGGCCAAAATTTGACGAGCAAACGGGAAAATCATCCGAGGGCACTCAACCAAAATGATTGGGTGCATTGCTTCTTCTGGAATATTTTCTAAACGAAAAATACCTGCATACAAAAGTTCTGCTGCAAAAACCGCTGTGCCTTCATGCGTTGCCTGGGCTTCGATATGAAGTTCAACTTCAAAATCAGTTGGCGCAAGGTTTTTAGCATTCACATTGACTGAAATGTTGATTTCTGGTTGGCCATCTTGAATTGCCAATGATTGTGGGGCATTTGGATTTTCAAAAGATAGATCTTTCAAATACTGAGCCAAAATATTCATTGATGGTTGGCCTTCAACGCCGCCATCGCCTGTTAAATTTTCTTCTGGTGCACCATTCGATTTAGGAGCAGTTTTTGCCACCTTTTTTGCTGGTTTTTTTACAGCTTTTTTTGTTGCTTTCGCCATTTGTTGTTTTCTCTCGCATCTATTTTGGCAGGCAAGCTCTTATTGAGTTGCTAAGCCGGTTGGTTAAGATGTTGAAGTGGCTAACATTTTTAGCGGAAAACTGCAAGCCATCCCGACATTTCGTCTATTCCGATTAAAGGAATTCATTTATTTTCTAAATTATTATCGTTGATGATCTCAACCGCTTCGCCATCAATAATATCATTATTTCGTTTTTTGAATTGATCCGCGTCATAACGGTTGGTTTTATTACTGTCTGAATTGTTTTTCTCAAACCCATTTGGCCCACCACCGCCCATTCCACCTGGAGTGTTTATGGTGAATGAGTCATTGGTTTTCATCCATGACCAAACTTTTTTCGCAATTGATAGTCTAAGTGGTGGAATGAGAAATAGAAATCCAATGGTATCAGTCAAAAATCCAGGTGTTAATAACAATAAGCCTGCAATGAGTATAAATATTCCGTGGATCATTTGTTCTGCAGGTGATTTTTGATTTTCCAAATTTGCTTTAGCGTCATTAAGGGCTTTAAAGCCTTGTTGACGAACCAAAAAAGCCCCAAGTAAGGCGGTAAATAAAATACCAAGCAAAGTCAAAGGTAAGCCGATAATAGATCCAACTTGGATAAATGCGGCAATTTCCAACACGGGAATAATAATAAATAAGCCAAATAAAATGAGTGGCACAATAAACCTCAATTAAAACAAAACGGCCAAAATAAAATAGCCAAGAAAACTGCTAGAAACAGGCCATAGAAACCTAACATATGATTTCTTTTGCCGCACACCATTGGAGTTAGCCTACAGGTACTATATATGTACGATACATAATAATTAAACCCGTTTTTCCTTTCAAGTTGTAAGAGTTCTAAAATGAACGATACTTTCGATCCGATTACTTTATTGATTATTGCAGCTGCCGTAATTGTTTTTTTCAAATTACGTGGCGTGCTGGGTCAACGTACTGGGCATGATGACCCAATTGATTTTCCGCCGCCAAAGCAACAAAACAAACGCGATATTGATGAAGAATCCTCAGATGATACTAATGTAATCCAGATGCCTACTAAAACGTCAGCTAAGCAAGAAGTTGAACCCGTTGAGTTAGGCCTTCCAGCTGAAGAAGAAGTTTTAAGCCCTGCGAATATAAAGTTTGCCGATGTGCTTACACAAATTCGGGCATTAGATAATACTTTTGACCCAGATACCTTTGTTGAGGGCGCAAAATCTGCTTACGAGATGATTGTCACTGGTTTTGCCAATGGTGATAAAAAAGCGCTTAAAAGTTTACTATCTAAAGAGGTTTTTTCTGGTTTTTCTTCTGCTATCGATCAACGAAAAAAAGAGGGCGCAGAAATGTCGACCCAATTTGTTGGCATTGATGAAGCCGATGTGGTCAATATTGAACTAGAAAATAAACGTGCCTTTGTAACAACAAGATTTGTTAGTGAGTTGGTTTCTGTTGTTCGCAACAACGCAGGAAAAGTCATTGAGGGCGATGCGACAGAAGTTCAGAAAATTATAGATACGTGGACTTTTGAACGCGATCTTTCTTCAAGAGACCCAAACTGGCGGCTTGTATCAACCGATGGCGATGATGCATAACTGGCTCGCACTTGATTGGCAAAAGTTTAGAAATTTGCCATTTGTTGTGCCGCTTGCCAGTTTGTTGATCTTATCTATGGTGAATAATGTGTTTAGTGCAGGATCAAATTCAATTCTCAAGGAATTGCAATTTTCTGATATTAAAAATTGGCAATCTATAGATAAAACTGACTCTTTTCAGGCGCTGGTCCGATCATGTAATCAGATGGCGTCTGATAATAGAGCGTTTTCCAAACGGCCAGTTTTTGGTGGTACTAAAGATGACTGGGTGAAGGTTTGTGAATTAGCGCAAGCACAATCAAATCTCACAACACCGCAGGCTTTGGTATCTTTTTTTCAAGATAACTTTACCCCGTTTCGTGTGATTGATCCTCAAACTCCACAAGGATTATTTACGGGGTATTTTGAGCCGGAAGTAGAAGGCAGCCTAGAAAAGACGGCTGAATTTCAAATCCCAATTTATGCAAAGCCAAAGGATTTAATTCGCTTTGATGAAGACCAGCAGAAAACACTAGGCTTTGGCTATGGTAGAATAAAGAATAATAAGCCTTCGTATTATTACACTCGAGAAGAAATTGAAAATGGCGCATTAGCCGATCAGGGCTTAGAGCTTTTATGGCTAAAGCATCGAGCCGATGCTTTTTTTGTTCAAATACAAGGTTCTGGTCGTGTTCGCTTGCCCAATGGAAAAAGCATTCGATTGGGTTATGCCGCAAAATCAGGTTTGCCTTACACGCCCATTGGTAAAGTGTTGATTGACCAAGGTGCGTTGGAAAAAGAAACCGTTTCGATGCAAACAATTCGCGCTTGGTTAGACCAAAACCCTAAAAAATCCCAAGCAATGATGTGGAATAATAAATCTTTTGTGTTCTTTAGAATATTGAAGAATGTACCAGATGAACTTGGTCCCGTTGGGGCTCAGCATGTGCATTTAACCCCAAAAACCAGTCTAGCTGTTGATCGGCGATACTGGGCATTTGGTACGCCTGTTTTTCTCAATATTGATTTAGAGCTTGGCTCATCGACCCAGGAAAATAATTGGCAATCATTGATGATCGCTCAAGATACAGGATCAGCCATTCGTGGATATGCACGTGGTGATGTTTTTTGGGGAAGTGGCGACCAAGCAGCTTTAACGGCTGGGAAAATGAAGGCGGAGGGTGAAATGATTGTTCTCTTGCCAAATAGTCTTGCGCAAAACTTTTCTGATTAGCGAATATTACAAATGGCTAAGAGAAAATCTAAACATAAAGCATCAAATATGGTTCCTGATTTTGAATTGTGGGCCCGCGTGAGTAAAACAATCGTAGCAGTTAACCCTGAACTAGCTGCAGAGCTTGCCCTGTTTGAAAAAAATAATCACCCAAAACAATTAGCACCAAAGGTAAAAGCCCCGTCTGTACCCCAAACAGTTTTACCGCAAAAACAACAGTTGAACAATTCGGTTGCGCTTGAATACACTGGGCTAGATCGTCGTAAACAACGTCGTCTATTACGTGGGCAAGTAGAAATTGAAGGTAGGTTGGATTTGCATGGTGAAAGTGTTGCATCGGCACGCGAAAAATTACTTAATTTTCTTGAATTTAGCGCCTTCCAAAACAAACGGACAGTATTGGTGATAACAGGAAAAGGCGAAGCCCAGTTTTCGCGCCATACGTTGCATAGTCGCGATTTTCATGATTCTTCTGATCGCACTGGAAGGTTACGCAAAGAAGTGCCATTTTGGTTTTCAGAACCACAATTTAGAATGCTCATATCAGGTTATCAACCTGCACACCCAAAGCATGGCGGCGGCGGGGCAATGTATGTTCAATTACGAAACATGGCTAAAAGGAATAAAGCCAGATGACCCCGTTTGGTGTAAAGATACGGCAATTGCGAAAAGCCAAAGGGGTAACCTTAAAAGAAATGGCTGCTGCATTGGGAGTATCGAGTGCGTACCTATCGGCCTTGGAGCATGGAAAAAAGGGTCGACCAAGTTGGTATTTACTTCAACGAACAATCAATTATTTTAATATCATTTGGGATGACGCCGAAGATATTGTTGCTCTTGCGCGCTTATCTCATCCCAAAATTACAATAGATACAAGTGCCCTATCGCCAATTGCAACTGAACTGGCAAACAGGTTGGCTGATGATATTGGCCAAATGAGCAATGATGAAATTAAACAACATCTATCATTGCTCAAAATTTCGACGCTCGTTAAAGAATGAACCGAGATAGATCGACGTTTTTAGCTAAATCCCCAATGTGATTATCAACGAACGCGGCATCAATGATAATCTCTTCACCATCGCGGTCTGTCGCTGTAAAGCTGATCTCGTCAAGTACGCGTTCCATCACTGTTTGTAGGCGCCGTGCTCCGATATTCTCAACGCTTGAATTGATCTCAACAGCAAACTTCGCTATCGCTTCAACGGCATCATCGGTGAAATTGAGCTTCACACCTTCTGTACCAAGCAAGGCAACATACTGTTTGATGAGACTAGCTTCTGGTTCGGTCAAAATACGTCGATAATCATCTTGTGTTAACGCCCTCAATTCGACGCGAATAGGTAACCGCCCTTGCAGTTCTGGCAACAGATCCGATGGCTTTGCAACATGAAACGCACCTGAAGCAATAAATAAAATGTGGTTGGTTTTTACCTGCCCATGTTTTGTCGATACTGTGGTGCCCTCAAGCATTGGCAGCAGGTCACGTTGTACACCTTCACGGCTAACATCACCCCCTTGACGTTCTGAGCGAGCGCAAACTTTATCTATCTCATCAAGAAAAACGATACCGTCATTTTCCACCACATGGATGGCCTCTTCCACAACCTGTTCGTCATCTAAAAGCTTGTCACCTTCTTCGGCAAGTAACACTTCATAGCTTTCTTTGACAGATAAATTGCGAGTTTTAGTTTTTTGACCCATTGCAGAACCAAGCATGTCTGAAATATTTAACATACCGACAGATGCGCCGGGCATTCCTGGAATATCAAAACTAGGCATGCCGCTAGATTGATCGGCAACTTCGATTTCAATTTCGCGCTCATCAAGTTGGCCATCGCGAAGTTTCTTCAAAAACGAATCTCTCGTTGCTTGCGAGGCATTTTCTCCGACAAGTGCCGCTAAAACCCGCTCTTCAGCATTGGCATGGGCTTTAACTTTAACGTCTTGTCGTTTTTTTTCGCGCACAAGGCCAATGGAAATTTCGGTCAGGTCGCGGATCATTTGTTCAACATCGCGCCCGACATAGCCAACTTCTGTAAACTTCGTTGCTTCCACTTTAATGAATGGGGCACCTGCAAGCTTTGCCAATCGTCGTGCAATTTCAGTTTTGCCGACACCAGTAGGACCGATCATCAAAATATTCTTTGGTAATACTTCTTCACGCAAATCATCATCAAGTTGTTTGCGGCGCCAGCGGTTTCTTAGGGCAACGGCAACAGCGCGCTTAGCATCATTTTGGCCAATGATATAGCGGTCTAGTTCTGATACAATTTCGCGTGGTGAAAAGTCAGTCATTCAGAATTCTTTCAATTTATAAATTTAATCAGCATCTATTGTTTCAATGGTCAAATTGCCATTTGTGAAGACGCATATTTCTGCGGCGATTGCCATCGCCTTTTTTGCAATGGTTTCAGCATCATAATCTGTTTCCATCAAGGCACGAGCTGCTGCCAATGCATAATTGCCACCAGATCCGATCCCAATAACGCCGCCTTCTGGTTCCAATACATCACCAGTTCCCGTTAAAACTAAGGACACATCTTGGTCAACCACAATCATCATGGCTTCAAGTTTGCGCAAGTATCGATCAGTACGCCAGTCTTTTGCTAACTCGACACAAGCTCTGGTCAATTGGCCCGGATGTTGCTCAAGTTTAGACTCTAGCCGTTCAAACAAGGTCATTGCGTCAGCAGTTGCCCCTGCAAACCCCGCCACAACCCCGCTTGTACCTAATGGACGTACTTTGCGCGCGTTAGATTTTATAACTGTATTGGCAAGGCTAACTTGCCCATCTCCAGCAATGACCACTTTTCCTTCTTTTCGGACAGTGAGAATGGTCGTGCCGTGCCATTGTTCTATATTTGCATTTGAACTCATGAGAATACCCTAAAGTGATATGTTTCACTTAATGTAAGAATTTTAATCGCGATTTAAAGTAAATAAAAGTTTGTTATGTAAAAGGCTATAGTGACAATCAATTTGTTAGCTGAATACAAACATTGGCGATACGGCAAAGACCTGCTAAAAGGCAATAAAGTTTGTGTAGTCTAAATGTGCTTTAAGGGATGTAAAATCAATGCGCACGGCAAAAGTAGAACGAAAAACCAATGAAACTGCCATTGCGGTTGAGGTTAATTTGGATGGAACTGGCAGCTTTAATATCGATACGGGTATTGGGTTTCTCGATCATATGCTTGAGCAGTTATCCAAACACTCGTTAATTGATATTACCTTGCAAGCCAAAGGTGATCTTCATATCGATATGCATCACACAACAGAAGATTGCGGCATTGCGATTGGTCAAGCTATTGCCAAAGCATTGGGGGATCGCCGAGGTATTGGACGATATGCCAGCGCTTATTTGCCAATGGATGAAACCCTTGTACGTATCGCGCTTGATATTTCTGGCCGCCCATTCCTAATATGGAAAGCATCATTTTCTCAACCAAAAGTTGGCGACTTTGATACCGAGTTATTTAGAGAATGGTTTCAAGCATTTGCTCAAAATGCAGGGATTACTCTTCATGTTGAGGCACTTTATGGCGACAATAACCACCACATTGCTGAAAGCTGTTTCAAAGGCTTAGCCAGAGCGTTGCGCCAAGCAGTAGAGATTGATCCACGCCAAGCCGATGTTATTCCCTCAACAAAAGGTTCGCTTAGCGGCTAACTCGTTAAAGGCTTTGAGCCTTTTCAGTCCTTTTAGGTAGAATAAGATGAACCTTTATACTGTCCATTATAGGCAAGAAGCAGAAAACAGTTTGACTGGCATGGCTGAAGACGTTGTGTTGGTAAAAGACGGTTTTAATTGGTTGGCATTATTTGTGCCGACGGTTTGGTTTTTAGCTAAAAAAATGTGGCTTGTTTTTGCAATTTATCTGGTTATTCAAGCAGCATTGATTGCGTTGGTTTATTGGGCCGATATGCCTAGCGAAATTTTAACGACTATGAAAATAACTGGAAATATTATCCTTGGGTTTGAAGGTAATGACATTCATCGTTGGAGTTTAAATCGCCAACGCTATCGTCAAAAACTAACCGTTGCGGCGCGAGATATGATAGCGGCAGAACACAGATTTTTCTCATATGTGACCAGTGGGCGAGCATTTTCGCGCCGTGCTGGTGAGGCAGAGTTTACAGAGACAGTATCGTGAAAACAGTTATAATTGATTATGGTTCGGGAAATTTACGTTCCGCAGAAAAGTCGTTTGAGCGCGCGCTTAATGATGGTGGCTTAAAGGGTAGTGTTGAGCTTACAAATTGTGCCAAAATGGTTAGGTCAGCAGATCGAATTGTTTTACCAGGGGTCGGTGCATTTAAAGATTGCCGTGATGGATTAAAAGCTCTCCCAGATATGTGGGAAACTTTGCAGGAGCAAGTGATCCAAGCTGGCAAACCTTTTTTAGGCATTTGCGTTGGTATGCAGTTAATGGCGACGCGCGGACTTGAAGGTGAAGAAACTACTGGCTTTGGATGGATTAAAGGCGAGGTTTGTAAGATTGAACCAAATGACCCACAGCTAAAAATTCCTCATATGGGTTGGAATACATTGGACGCTGTGCAATCACATCCTGTTTTGGAGGGCATTGAAACAGGAGGGCAAGGGCTTCATGCCTATTTCGTTCATTCCTATCATCTTGCGCCATTTAATCTGGAAGAAAAAATAGCTACCGCAGACTATGGTCAAGCTGTCACAGCAATTGTCGCGCGTGATAATATGATCGGCACGCAATTTCATCCAGAAAAAAGCCAAAAGCTTGGATTGGCCCTAATATCAAATTTCCTTAAATGGACACCTTAACCTTTAAATTCTGAAAGAACGATGATGATTTTGTTTCCTGCAATTGATCTAAAAGACGGACAATGTGTGCGGTTAAAACTGGGTGACATGGAACAGGTTACTGTTTTCAATGACAGTCCTGGCGCGCAAGCGAAATCATTTGAAGATCAAGGTTTTGAATTTTTACATTTGGTCGACCTGAATGGTGCGTTTGCAGGCAGGCCAGTAAATGGACAGGCTGTTGAAGAAATTCTCGGTGCAACAAAGTTACCCACTCAACTTGGTGGAGGCATTCGTGACATCGAAACAATTGAGATGTGGCTAGATAAGGGGATTACGCGGGTAATTTTGGGAACAATTGCTGTTAGAGATCCCGAACTAGTGCGGCAAGCATGTAAAAAATTTCCTGGCCGTATTGCTGTAGGAATTGATGCAAAGGGCGGTAAAGTTGCGGTTGAGGGTTGGGCAGAAACCTCTGAGCTCACAATTATAGATATGGCAGCCAAGTTTGAAGATGCTGGTGTAACGACAATCATTTACACAGATGTTGATCGCGATGGTATTTTAACAGGGTTAAATATTGACTCAACACTAGAGCTTGCACGTTCAACTTCTATTCCCGTCATCGCTAGCGGTGGCCTTGCCTCCATTGATGACATCAAACGTTTACTTGAACCTGATTGCGCCATTTTTGAAGGCGCGATTTCTGGCCGAGCATTATATGATGGACGTCTAGATGCAACTGAAGCTTTGGATTTAATTGCAAAAGCTAAGGCAAAACCAAATGCTTAAAGCACGAATAATTCCTTGCCTTGATGTTAAAGACGGCCGCGTCGTTAAGGGTACAAATTTTGTTAATTTGCGCGATGCGGGTGATCCTGTTCAAATCGCCAAAGCTTATGATGCAGCAGGTGCTGATGAGCTGTGTTTTTTAGATATTACCGCCAGTCATGAAGATAGAGCAATAATTTTTGACGTTGTCCGCGAGACTGCAGAACAATGCTTCATGCCCTTAACGGTTGGTGGTGGCGTGCGCTGTGTTGATGATGTGCGTAAACTTTTACTGGCGGGAGCAGATAAAATTTCAATCAATACATCTGCAGTCAAAAACCCAGAGTTAATTAAACAAACATCAGATAAATTTGGCAGCCAATGTATTGTTGTAGCCATTGATGCAAAAACAGTGTCTGAACCAGATGAAACTCCACGATGGGAAATTTTCACCCATGGCGGGCGTGAAAAAACCGGAATAGACGCAGTAGAGTTTGCTAAAAAAATGGTAGGCCTTGGCGCAGGTGAAATTTTACTGACATCAATGGATCGCGACGGCACTGGTCAAGGGTTTAATATTCCACTCACGCGGGCGATTACCGATGCTGTTCGCGTGCCAGTTATTGCAAGTGGTGGTGTTGGCAACCTCGATCACCTTGTTGAAGGTGTAAAAAGTGGCCACGCAACGGGTGTTTTAGCCGCGTCTATTTTCCACTTTGGGACGTATACAATTAAAGAAGCAAAAACCTATATGGCAGACAAAGGTGTGCCTGTTCGCCTAGACTGATCGAGACAATTGATAGGACAAAGCCACAATGACACAACACGATCCAAACCAAGTGCGCAATGAACACCAAGTGCAAGTCCTTGCCGATCTCATGAATACGATTGAGCAAAGAAGTTCTCAAAGTGGTGATACTTCTTATACCGCAAAACTTTTAGCGGCGGGAAAAGACCACTGCGCAAAAAAGTTTGGTGAAGAAGCCTTTGAAATAGCCCTTGCCAGTGTTGGTAGCGACAAAAAACACATCGTTTCTGAAGCTGGCGATGTTTTGTATCATTTATTGGTTTTGCTTAAATCATGCGATGTAAATTTAAGTGATGTAATGACAGAACTTTCCAAGCGCACTGGTCAAAGTGGTTTGCAGGAAAAAGCTTCTAGAGCAGAAAAATAGGTTAGTTTACTCAATGCCGAACATTGCCCCTCCTTCACCGTATCGAAAATTCTCACGAGAAGAATGGGCCAAATTGCGCGATGATACCCCGTTAACATTGACCGCTGAAGAATTGAATGAGTTACGCGGGCTTAATGATCGCGTTGACCTTGATGAAGTTGTAGCAATTTATTTGCCATTGTCTCGTTTGTTGAATTTATATGTTGCAGCGACTCAAAAGCTATTTGATGCAACCAAAAAGTTTTCTCATATCAAAGGTCAAAAGGTTCCTTATATCATTGGTATGGCTGGGTCGGTAGCCGTCGGGAAAAGTACGACTGCACGCATTTTGAAAACGCTACTCGCGCGTTGGCCTAATCATCCAAAGGTTGGACTGGTGCCAACAGATGGATTTCTGTTACCTAATGATCAGCTTGAACGTGAAGGCATCATGGGGCGCAAAGGTTTTCCAGAAAGCTATAACCTCCCGCTTTTGTTGGAGTTTCTTTCTGATATTAAAGCTGGAAAAGCCAACGTTTCAGCCCCAGTTTACTCCCATTTATCTTATGATGTGGTGACAGGTAAATCGATAACGGTTTCTCAACCAGACATACTGATTGTCGAAGGTCTAACTGTTTTGCAAACGGGTAGTCTGCCGCGCGACGGTAAAGCCATACCCTATGTATCAGATTACTTTGATTTTTCGATTTACATCGATGCAGATGAAGAAATTTTGCGAAAATGGTACATCGATAGATTCTTCTCTTTGCGCGATTCAGCTTTTCAAGACAAGCGATCATACTTTCATCGCTACGCCAGTCTCGATGATGTAGAAACCCGCGAAACCGCCAACCGGATTTGGGAGACAATCAATCTGGTAAATTTACGAGAAAATGTTTTGCCGACGAGACATCGCGCCGATCTGATAATCCGCAAGGAAGCAGATCATCGGATCAGTTCGGTGGCACTTCGTAAATTATAGTAAGCCTTTTACCTGTGCCATTTCGAGTAAATTTGCCTGTGGTCGTGCGCCAATATGGCTGATGACTTCGGCTGCGGCCATAGAGCCAAGTCGCGCACATGAAACAAGGTCTTTGTTTTTTGTGTAAGCGGCCAGAAATCCTGCTGCAAACAGATCGCCCGCACCAGTAGTATCAACGACTTTATCAATTGTTTCTGCTTCAACAATATGAATTTCATTTGGAGAAACAATAACGCTGCCAGCAGAAGAGCGTGTAAGGGCGGCAATTTTACAATCTTGACGGACGGCTTGCAGGGCATCATCAAAAGTATCGACTTGATACAAAGATTTTATCTCATCCTCATTGGCAAACAATATATCAATGTCACGTTTGACAAGTTCTAAAAAACTTTCGCGATGGCGATCAACGCAGAAAGAATCTGATAATGAAAGTGATACATCACGGTTTGCTTCGCGAGCAATTTGCGCTGCTTTAACAAAAGCTTTTTTTGCCTGCTCAGGGTCCCATAAAAACCCTTCCATATACGTCACTTTTGATGCCTTAACGGTATCAACATCAATGTCTTGTGGTCCAAACTCCACACAAGCCCCTAGGAACGTGTTCATTGTGCGCTCTCCATCTGGTGTGACGAGGATGAAAGACCGTGCTGTTTCTGGACCAGTTGTTGCATCTTGAGTTGGAAACGTGACGTTAGATGCCGTGATGTCATGGCGAAAAACTTCCCCAAGTTGGTCGGTTTTTATTTTACCAAAAAACGCTGCTTGGCCACCCAGTTGGGCAACACCTACGGCTGTGTTAGCTGCCGATCCCCCTGAAATTTCAATGCCAGCACCCATTGTCGAATACAGGTGTTGTGCAGTTTTTTCATCGATTATTTGCATTGATCCTTTTGGAATTTCGTTTGTCAGCAAAAACTGATCTTCGACTTTGCTCAATACATCGACAATTGCATTGCCAATGCCCAGCACATCAAATTGTTTTGTCACTTTATTTCTCCGAAAAGCGTAATATAAACGCTAGAATGTTTCAAATCGCGGTCAAAGTAGGGCTAAGCGGTTTGAAAAACAATAGCCAATTCTGCGTTGGCCTTGTTATTTAAAACAATCATGCTTACTTAAAGCCCGTTGAGTTCTTGTCAGGTAATTTTGCAAGTAAATGAGTTTTTTGGAGGCCTACTGGTGTTTTCAGCAGCAATCAAAGCATTGGAAGATATTTTTGCACCGCGCATTCGAACCGTGCTGTGGAAATCTATCGGTTTAACTGTTTTGCTCTTTATTGGGATTCTTGTTGGGCTTGAAGTGTTGATTTCAATCATGGCGGCGTTTCCTTGGCCGTGGTTAGAAACCATTTTAGCTATTGCCACTGGTCTTGGGTTATTTGCAGCATTTTTCTTTTTAATGGCACCAGTTACTGCTGTTTTTGCTGGTCTATTTCTAGATGAAATTGCCGAAAAAGTTGAGATGCGAGATTACCCCAATGAACCTATTGGAAAACCTATTTCGCTGGCGATCGGTTTGATGATTTCGCTACAATTTGGTTTACTGGTTCTTGTGGTCAATTTATTTTTGTTACCAACTCTATTTTTTGGTATCGGTATTTTCCTAATGGCTATGGCGAATGCATATTTATTGGGTCGTGAATATTTTACAATGGTAGCGATGCGCCACATGCCTGTTCGAGATGCCCATGCCATGCGTAAATATTATATGGGCAGAATTTTTGCCGCAGGTCTTATCCCTGCAGGCCTTTCTATGATTCCAATATTGAACATTCTTGTCCCAATATTTTCAACGGCCTACTTTGTTCACATCGTAAAAACCATTCAGCGCGAAAACTAATCTAAAAGTTCTTTTTTCTGGAATGTACATAGATCGTTAATCAAGCATTTAGAGCACATTGGTTTGCGGGCTTTACAAATATAGCGTCCATGCAGAATCATCCAGTGATGAGCATGTAGTTTGAAATGGTCTGGTATTACTTTTAATAACCCTAATTCCACAGCCAACGGTGTTTTACCAAATGCCATGCCTGTTCGGTTACTGACGCGAAATAGATGCGTGTCTATGGCGATCGTTGGCTGACCAAAGCAGTTATTAAGAACGACGTTTGCTGTTTTTCTACCAACGCCTGCTAGCGCTTCAAGTTCGGGTCTTGTATTGGGTACAACGCCGTTGTGATTTTCGATTAAAGACTGTGCCATGGACATAATATTCTTAGCCTTTGTGCGGTAAAGCCCTATGGTCTTGATATGGTCAATGAGGGCATTTTCACCCAGTTCGAGCATTTTTGTTGGCGTATCAACAATATCAAATAGTGGTCTAGTGGCCTTATT
>JAMOMM010000403.1 GCA_027067085.1 Hyphomicrobiales bacterium | reverse complement strand
ACAGTCAAGACGAGTCCCACGAGCAAGCCATTAGATTTAATTGTTTCTTGAAATTCCCGAGCGAATATCTTCCAGCCGTTTAATCTGTTGCCCACCATCATCAAAGTTTTCAACAGACAACCAAGTTTCCATTGCCTGCTTACAAAGCGGCCATTCGTGGTCAAGCATAGAGAACCACGCCGTATCACGGTTCTTACCTTTAACCACCAAAACTTGGCGATGAACCCCTTCAGCACTCATGCCATAACGCAGCGCTGCACGTTTTGATGGTTCATTGGCATCATTGCATTTCCATTCAAACCGACGATAGCCCAAGGTGTCAAAGACATATTTAGCAAACAAATAAAATGCTTCGGTCGTGGCGGGCGTGCGAGAAATAAGGCTGCTCCAAAAAATGTTGCCAATTTCTGTAACACCATGGGCTGGCACCGTGCGCATTAAAGTTTGGCGGCCAACAACTTTGCCTGTGGCTTTTTCAATCACCGCAAAAAACAATGGGTCAACGCTTTGTTCAACCCTTTCCAACCAAGTTTGAAATTCGGCGCGATCAGTAACCGCAAATTCAGGTAAATACAAAAACCGCTCATCGGCATCACTCATTGATGACGCGGTAAACAAATCATCCCCGTGTACCTTGGCATCAAGTGGCACCAATTGCACTAAGCGCCCTTCCAGCACAATTTTCTCAACAGGTGGGCAGCCAGTCCAACCAGATAAATCAGTCATTCTTCTTTCCAATGTTTTGCAATAAGTGCTGGGTTGCGTGATCTGCCACACCATCAATTTTCTCAAGCCCATAGCGCAATTGAAACGACTTTAAAAATCTAACCGTTTCTTCATCCATATCCCCTGATACGTGGCAATCATAACCGTGAGTCCACAAACAACGCTGTATGTCTTTAACACTCAAATCATTGCCAATAGAAATATTTTGATGCCAAACACCAACGCCTGCTTGTGCCAATTTTGCCCACGGGAATTTGGGGCCAGGATCAACTTTGCGCCCTGGTGCCACATCACTATGGGCCAGCACCCGCTCGGCTGGAATTTTATGACGGGCGATAATATCTTTAGACAAAGCAATCACAGCCGCGATTTGAACATCAGGAAAATCGGGCATGTTTTCAACTATATCGGTCAGTGATGATCCTTCGTTTTGAATCTCAATACCAACCGATGCTGAATTGATGTCTTCATTGCCCTGCCAGTAAGATTTGCCCGCATGCCAAGCCCGTTTATCTTCGCTGACCATTTGGGTGATTGAGCCGTCAATATCGACAAGGTAATGACACGACACACCAGATTCCTCAGCGCACAACCAATTGACCGCCGCACTGCCACTTTTCATGCCAGTGTAGTGCAATAACAAAATATCCACATCGCTCAACCGCTCGCCAAAATTGGGCGATGGTCGCCAAACATGGTCGAGATTTGTTCTAATCATAGGGCGCGTTCTTTGACAATCGCCTCATAGGCCGCGTTAATTGTTGCCAAACGATCATTGGCCACCGCAATCATTTCAGGTGGCAAACCCGCCGCAATATGGCGATCAGGGTGGCTTTCTTTAACAATATCGCGGTAAAGCTGTTTCAATTGCTTATCATCAATGCACGGATCAACGCCTAAAACCACATACGGGTCATCATCGCCCGATTGAACGTGGCGCGCTTTTATACAGCGGAACTTTTCGCTCAGACCAAATATTTTTGCCACTTCACGTAAAAAATTCAGCTCTGCCTCGTGCATAATGCCGTCAGCTTTGGCGATATGAAACAAGCTATCTAAAACATCTTCTAAAACTTCAGGTTTTGCACCAAACAGCTGCGCAATCTGGCGGGCATAAACATCAAACCCTGCCACGTCCTTTTTTGCCATATTGAACACGCGCGCCACATTGGCCACTTCATCGGGGCCAACATCAAACACTTCTTTAAAGGCATCAACCTCTTGGGCGGTCACAACACCGTCAGCTTTGGCCATTTTCGCGCCCAACGCCACAACTGCAATGGTAAACGCCACGCTATCATTAGGGTCAGTTTCGCCATCGCGCTTTACGCCCGAAAGCAATCCGAGCACGGTTTCGCCTATGGTTGAGGCCTTGTGTGATATTTTTTGCCAAATGGACATACTTGCCATACTAATGGATTCGAGCGCTCAATTAAACGCGTATTTACAAAAACCCTGTCAATAACCCGATTTCACAACAATGAAAAACCTCTCACCCATCGCCCAAGGGTATATATACGGCATTATTGGTGTCATCATTTTTGGCCTTACACTGCCAGCAACCCGTATAGCTGTTGCCGAATTTCCACCCATTTTTGTTGGCCTTGGACGCTCAATTATCGCCGCAGGTCTTGGGATTATTTATTTGCGCGCCATCAATGCCAAAAAACCCAGCAAAGCTCAGTTCAAACGCTTGGCGCTGATACCCATTGGCATCGTATTTGGTTTTCCGTTACTCACCGCCTTTGCCATGCAAACAGCACCAGCCAGCCACGGCGGCGTGGTGTTGGGCATTTTACCATTAGCCACAGCTGTTGCTGCCATGGTTGTGGCGCGCGAGCGCCCATCACCCGCCTTTTGGTTTTGGGGTATTTTGGGCGCCGCTGCGGTTATCACTTTTGCCTTGCTTGATGGCGGCACAGAAATTTATGGTGCAGACTTTTTATTACTGGGCGCTGTTGCCCTTGCTGCCTTTGGTTATGCTTTATCAGGCGATCTCACGCGTGATATGGGCGGGCTAGAAGTTATGTCATGGGCGCTGATTATTGCTTTGCCCGTTTTGTTTATTGCCGTTGCATTTGTCTTTAACGACATCAACTGGTCAGCCTCTTGGCAAGCATGGGCAAGCTTTGCTTACGTCGCCGTGTTCTCGCAATTTATCGGTTTTGCATTTTGGAACAAAGGCTTGGCCCTTGGTGGTATTTCTCATGTCGGCCAAACCCAATTGTTTCAGATTTTTGTCACGCTTGCAGGCTCTGCATTGTTGCTTGGTGAAACCATCAAACCCATCACTTTGTTTTTTGCGTTCCTAGTGGTTATTGCCGTGGGTCTTGGTCGAAAAGCAACCGTCAAACGAAACTAAACCCGCTTGCAAAACCAAGAAACCCGCGTCGACGACAGACACGGGGTTCAAATCATTAAAACGAAAATTTGCAGGGGACGCTCTAATGGAAAATTCCGATTTTACAGGAACTTGAGGACTTTTATTGAATCAACTTCTTAAAGGTAGAGTTTACCAAGTACCCATTGAGAAGTTATACGTCAGACCAACGCGCATGGAATGAATACCATTTGCAGCCAAATCAGCACGACAAGGGTTTACACCACAAGCTGCCACTACATTCAGGTCATAACGCTTCGTATTATAATTAGCGTATAAATACTCAAGCCGCGCGTGCAAATTAGAGGTAAAGGCATGTTCAATACCGCCACCAACAACATAGCCAAAATGGGTGCGAGAATCTTTCATTGGTGTACTCAAAGCACCAACCAGTGCATTCATTGTGCCACGCATCCAACCAACACCAGCAGTACCATAAAACATGGTTTTTTCAGTAGCCAGCCAACCAAGGCGACCACGAAGACTGGCTTGCCAATCGATGCTGTATTTTACGGCATCTAAGGTGTTTGAAGCTGTTTTTGTACCCATGGTCCAATCACCTTCAATACCAAAAACGGCATTACCAAGCTGATAGTTATAGCCAGCAACACCGCCACCAGAAAAACCACAGCCATTTAGCTCTGGGTCTGGACCAATGCTTGGGGTGTAATAGGTATCCATGCATGTTGCACCAACAACAGCACCTAAATATCCGCCAGTCCAATCTTGAACCGTCTCGCGGATTTCTACGATTGGCGCAGGAGGTGGTGGTGGCAGTAAATCTGCAGCATTTAAAATTGTGGAAAAAGATGTGGCAGTGATGCCTAAAACTGCACATGAAACTGCAGCAAGATACTTACTCATTGGGTTCGCCCCTAAACTCGTTTACTAACATTAACTATGGATATAAATGCCCTGTTAAGGTTAACATTTCGTATCCAAATTTAAGAATGGCGAACTTTTTTAATTACAACGATGCCGCAGATCGTGCGGCTTGCGCATAATGACCAGATAAAGCCCGCAACTCTCGCGCCAAATCACTCGCCGCTTCATTTGACAACCCAAGAGTTTTCACAGTTTTGACCAACAAGGCTTCACGCACTTTTCGGTATTGCTCACACGCCTGCTCGCCTTGCGGTGTCACAACAACTGTTTTTTCTTTCCCAGCCTTACCGCTTTTAACCAAACCAATTTTCTCTAGTTTGCGAATAGCATACGTCGCCACATGTGTGTCTTCTATAGATAGCACCATACAAATATCAGCCAACGTTTTTGGCCGCCCGCGATGATTGACCGAATGCAGTACCAAAACATCAAGCGCACTAATACCCGTAACACCAGCAGCACCCATGCACCGCACCACCCAACGATCAAACGCATGCGAGGCTAAAATGAGACCAAACTCAAACTCAGACAAAGCTGGCATTTCCCCCGCAGCTAAATGCGACGAGGAAACGATAGGTCCGACACCTTGATCTATTGGTTTTTTATCTTTCTCAGTCATTCAAAGCCCATTTCATCTACATTTTATCGATAAATCGTTGACGTTATATCTATAACATACTATCAATTTCAAATAACATCATCTAGGGAAACAAGCAAATGGCCTCAACCTCAACCATAAAAAAGTGGGATTTTTGGGTCGATCGTGGCGGCACCTTTACCGACATTGTTTCGCGCAACCTTAATGGTGAAATCAAAGCCCATAAATTACTGTCAGAAAACCCTGAGGTTTATAAAGACGCGGCAATTCAAGGCATTCGTGACCTCATGGGTATAGCCGTTGGCGCGGCCATTCCCGCCGATCAAATTGCCACCATTAAAATGGGCACGACCGTTGCCACCAACGCGTTGTTAGAGCGAAAAGGCGATCGCACAGCCCTCATCATCACCAAAGGTTTTCGCGATGCTTTAGAAATTGGTTATCAGGCCCGTGCTGATATTTTTGCCCGCCACATCATCAAACCCGAATTATTGTATGAAACGGTTGACGAAGTAACCGAGCGCGTTTCAGCCACAGGTGAAGTCTTGCAACCGCTAGACACCAAAGATGCAACACAAAAAATGCAAGCCGTTTTCGACAAAGGCATTCGCGCTATCGCCATTGTAATGATGCACGGTTATCGCTTTACAGACCACGAACAACAATTGGCCAAAATCGCCAAACAAATTGGCTTTACTCAAATCTCTACATCCCATCAAACATCCCCGTTGATGAAACTGGTCGGGCGCGGAGATACAACGGTGGTCGATGCTTATCTTTCGCCAATCCTTCGCCGTTATGTCGATCAAGTCGCCGATGAACTGGGCATCTCAGACTCTAATCCCAGCGGTGTGCAGTTGATGTTTATGCAATCATCTGGCGGCTTAACCGCAGCAAGTCTGTTTCAAGGCAAAGACGCTATATTATCTGGCCCTGCTGGCGGTGTTGTCGGCATGGTTGAAACGGGCAAAATGGCGGGCTTTGACAAACTCATAGGCTTTGACATGGGCGGCACATCAACCGATGTTTGCCATTATGATGGCAAGTTTGAGCGCAGCTTTGAAACTGAAGTGGCTGGCGTTCGTATGCGTGCACCAATGATGCGTATTCACACTGTTGCAGCTGGTGGTGGTTCATTGCTCAACTTTGATGGCGCAAGGTTCCGCGTTGGCCCAGATAGCGCGGGCGCAAACCCTGGACCAACCTGTTATCGCCGCGGCGGCCCGTTGGCCGTAACCGATGCCAATGTCATGCTTGGCAAAGTAAACCCTACATTTTTTCCCAAAATTTTTGGCCCCAACGCCGATGAACCTTTAGACCTAGAAGCGGTTAAAACCAATTTTGCCAAAATAGCCGACCAAATGGGCGATGATAAATCACCTGAACAGGTCGCCGAAGGGTTTATCCGCATTGCCGTTGAAAACATGGCCAATGCCATTAAAAAAATCTCCGTCGAACGCGGCTATAACATCACTTCTTATGCGCTAAATTGTTTTGGTGGCGCGGGCGCACAACACGCTTGCCTTATTGCCGATAATTTGGGCATGAGCACCGTGGTTATTCACCCACTCGCGGGCGTGTTATCAGCCTACGGCATGGGCCTTGCTGATATTTCAGCCAGCCAAGATCGCGCTTTTGAAACCCCTTTAAATCAAGATGCCATCAACGCCCTTCAATCAGCCATCACAGAACTGGCTAAAATCAACGATAAAGAACTATCAAGCCAAGGTATTGATTTAAGCAAAACCCAAACCGCCAACCACGTTCATTTACGCTATGACGGCACCGACACGTCATTGCTTGTACCATTTGGCTTGGTCGAAGATATGCGCGCCGCATTCGAAATTGCCCACAAAAAGCAATTCGGTTTTATGACCCCCGGCAAAGCCATCATCATCGAAGCACTAACAGTGGAAACAACGGGTGGCGGTGCAAAAACCGACGAACCAGACATGCCCACGACCACAAGTCAATCTACACCTGTAGATACAACCAAAATATTTGCAGAAAACAAATGGCATGATACCCCCGTCTATCAACGCCAGCACCTTCTTGCTGGTCAAAACGTTGTTGGCCCTGCCTTGATAATTGAAGATCACAATACTTGCGTTATTGAAGATGGTTGGCAGGCAAAAATGTCGCCCAAAATGCACCTTATCCTCACCCGCAAAACGCCTCGTGAACAACGCACCGCCATCGGCACCACTGCTGATCCGATTATGCTGGAAATATTCAACAACCTGTTCATGTCTATTGCCGAGCAAATGGGCGTAACGCTGGAAAAAACCGCCTTTTCAGTCAATATCAAGGAGCGCTTGGACTTTTCCTGCGCCGTATTTGCCGCCGATGGTTCCCTCATCGCCAACGCCCCGCACATGCCTGTGCATCTTGGCTCAATGGATAAATCGGTTGAGACGATTATCGCCAATAATCCCGTCATGCACAAAGGCGATGTTTACGTCCTCAACGCCCCTTATAATGGCGGCACTCATTTGCCCGACATAACTGTCGTCACCCCTGTTTTTGATGATACAGAAAAAAGCATTCTGTTTTATGTTGCCAGCCGTGGCCACCACGCTGATGTCGGCGGCATTGCGCCTGGTTCCATGACCCCGCGCGCCACCCACATCGACCAAGAAGGCATCGTCATTGATAATTTCAAAATGATAGACCGCGGCGAGTTTCAGCAAGATGCCTTATTAGAAATTCTGACCTCTGGCCCTTACCCATGCCGCAACCCCGAACAAAACATTGGCGACTTAAAAGCCCAAGCTGCCGCCAATGAAAAGGGCCTGCAAGAGTTAATGAAAATGGTCGATCAATTCGGCCTTGATGTGGTTTCAGCTTATATGCAGCACGTGCAAGACAACGCCGAAGAAAGCGTCCGCCGCTTTATTGATGCCCTGCATGATTGCGAGTTCGAGTATAAAATGGATCAAGGCAGCACCATCAAAGTTGCCATAAAAGTTGACAAACAAAACCGCACCGCCGATGTCGATTTTACGGGCACCAGCCCCCAGCAACCAACAAACTTCAACGCCCCTGCCCCCATCACCCGCGCCGCTGTGCTTTATGTTTTCCGCTGCATGGTCGATGACAACATTCCGATGAATGCAGGGTGCTTAAAACCCATAAATATCATTGTGCCAGATGATTGTATGCTTGCACCCAAATATCCAGCCGCCGTAGTTGCTGGCAATGTTGAGGTTTCACAAGCTGTCACCGACACACTGTTTGGCGCATTGGGCGCAATGGCAGCGGCCCAAGGCACCATGAACAATTTCAACTATGGCAACGACACTTATCAATATTACGAAACCATTTGCGGCGGTTCAGGTGCCGGGCCAGATTATGACGGCACTTCAGCCATTCACACCCACATGACCAACACCCGCCTGACCGACCCTGAAATTTTAGAATTTCGCTATCCCGTTATGCTGGAAGATTTTCACATCAGACGCG